>PIVL01001035.1 GCA_003354145.1 Paracoccaceae bacterium | reverse complement strand
TGCCAGGATTCTTGGCGAGTGAGATTCAGGTGATCTCAATTGTGGTGGATCAAGCGACTGCAACGACCGGGGCCGTGAATGTGGAAGCGGTTGGGTTTCAGTACTCACCGACAATTAATACGAATACAACAGATGCAGTGACAGATTTTAGTGCGTATCAGCCGGCAGTAGGGGAGCTTGCAGCACAGGGAGTGGATACGATTGCATCGTTTAGTCAGGCGGATAAAGATAATTTTGGGTTTGTGTATGATTTGGATCAAGCAGGAACGGATCTACAAAAGAGGTTTGCAGGTGGCATGATTCTGTTTGCTAGTAATAACCTTTTTAATGCAGCAACAACAGACATCGTGCTTGATGTGAGTTTGACGGGTGCAACAGAGTACAGTCTCGTTGTGGAAGATGTGAACGGAAAGAATGTGAGTTTCACTGTGGATGGGGCTGGCGTGAATGGAAAAGTGAAAGTGACGGCAGCAGATCTAGCTCTAGCTGGGGTGCCAGGATTCTTGGCGAGTGAGATTCAGGTGATCTCAATTGTGGTGGATCAAGCGACTGCAACGACCGGGGCCGTGAATGTGGAAGCGGTTGGGTTTCAGTACTCACCGACAATTAAT
>PIVL01001034.1 GCA_003354145.1 Paracoccaceae bacterium | reverse complement strand
CATGAGGCTGGGTCGCCTTCGGGAATGTTGTCGCCGATGATCAAAGGAACATCTATTCGAATGACTGATCGTTCGGCCCGCCGACTTTGTGACCGGCTGTTTGAACTTGGCGTGGTGCGCGAATTGACCGGGCGGTCCACGTTCCGGCTTTACGGGATATGAGCATGGCAAACGACAAAACCCCGTTTGACCGAGAGCTGGACGAGTTGCCAGCTGAGTTGCGCTGGCGTGAATGGATGGCGCGTATCGAGGCGGTGATTTTTGCCTCCGCGTCACCAGTGCCGCGTGAAGATCTGGCGCGCATTGTGGGGCAGGGGGTGTCGGTCGATTTGTTGATCGACGATTTGATAACCGAACTCAAGGTCAGGCCTTATGAGGTGGTCGCGGTAGCGGGTGGTTGGATATTGCGAACCCGTCCTCAGTTTGCGCAGGTCATCCGAGTGGCGGCGGACGTCAATGAGCAACTGGCGGATCTGAATGCGTTTGAAGTCGCGGTGCTGGCTGCGATTGCCTATTATCAGCCGCTGACCCGCGATGGGCTTAAAGATATATTTGGCAAAGATATCAGCCGTGATCTGATTGGTCGGCTGCGGTTACGTGATCTGATCACCAT
>PIVL01001033.1 GCA_003354145.1 Paracoccaceae bacterium | reverse complement strand
CCTGGCTTGGTTCCTCTGAGTACTCTCATCCGCATGGAAGCTGTCATGGCCTGCTGCTACTACAGCAATGGTGATGGACTCCTTCTTCTACGTGAACTTCATCGGAAGCCAGCGCCTCAACGACTACTTCTCACGGACAGCGGCCACTACCTGTTGCAGATTCACCTTTTCGGTTCCAAGGCTTCCGATCAGCAACATAAGGCTTCTTCGAACGTGGAATCGATGGTACGACAAGCCCGACCGACTCAACACGAACCGAAGCCAAGAGCTCAGCTCGTCACATCACAGGTCTTTCCGATCGCCTCTTTGGACTCGAGCAGCTCTTCATTCAGAACGGACATCCAGCCGAGGCCTGAAGAAGCACTGCTTTTTCAATAGGTCCCGAGCAAGACGAGAAACTACTCTGGCAAGAGTTCGCGGCACAGACTCTTGCAGACCATCCTTGCCACAAACTCTTTACTCAATGGTCGAAACTGAACGGAACAAAATGGAAGGACATTCAGGGAGATCTACTTCCATCAGATCTCGACCCAGATGCTCGGACCACCGCTCTTCATGAACTTCGAAACATACCAGAATACTTCTACTCATCCACTGGACTGCCCATTGTCAC
>PIVL01001032.1 GCA_003354145.1 Paracoccaceae bacterium | reverse complement strand
GGCCGAATTTACTAGTCCCGCCTGGAGGTGGGGTGTTCGCAACCATTGCTCCTGTTGAACTTTGCAAGAACAAATGCTATAACTTTCTTCACTGCAATTTGAGATGTCTCCTATGGAAAGGCCATAGGGGGCAATGTGTATGTCCATCGTGTCCGAAACCTCACGGATATGACCCCGGTCCTGCTCCAAATGGACCATCACCTCCGAATGGCGGTGGTGGTGGTGGAGGAGGCCCTCCTCAACCTCCCGGTCCACCATTCAATCCGAACAACACTCCTCACCCGAATCTACCGGGAGGAGGTGGTGGTGGTGGCGGAGGCGGAGGAGGCCCTGGAGGCGATCCTGGTGGTGGCGGCGGAAATGGTTGCAATGTCCATGATGACGGTCTAGGCCATAACCGATCTTCTCCCGGTGGCCCTGGTGACCCAGGCGGAGGTCCTGGAGGAAATGGACCATTCAAATGCAACAAGACATGCACATGGACCGGCTGCAATCGAAAGTGCTTCATGAACATTCCACATGAAGGCATGTCGTGCGATTGCGGACATCACGGCGGTAGTGGTGGTGGATCTAACCCCACACCTTCTCCTCCTCTTGCAAACACTAGCGTGCC
>PIVL01000470.1 GCA_003354145.1 Paracoccaceae bacterium | reverse complement strand
ACCTTCTCCCCCACAGTTATAATTGTCACAAATGAATTTGACAATACACCAGTTCATATTGTATGTAAAGAAGGTCATTTAAAGATTATTAATTTGATTGAACAATGTCAATGTGAATGTTTCAGATAAATAATATGGGACCTCCAATGAGAAAACCAGGCTATCTCTCAAATTTTCGTTTTCGAGAAAAATCAAATTTTCTTCAAAGGCAGTTGGTTTCAATAGGAATGATTCATGGTATCCTTGTATTGGAGAAGTTGTAAGAGATCCAATATTGGTCACATTATCATTTTTGTTGTTGCCCATATTTCCTATTGAAACCATGTAATGTTGTTAATGTGCTCCAGGAAACTTTGAAACTCGTTGCTTCAAGTTAATTCCAAGGTTGTGAAGAGTAATTTTGAGAATGTTATGAGCTGCGGAGGAGTCTCGGCACAGAGTCTTCTTACATTGTGAACAGTGCAGTAATCCTCTGATTGGATATCTCCTATCTTTTTGTTTCATATAATTTGCTTTTGAGAGACAACAAGTAGTCCATTTGGATGTATGCGATTCATTAATATCAATAAATAAACCTCGAACAAAACCACCTGGATTCACCAATTTCTTCTTGGCATGAGTAATCAATTTTCGAGCAGGTCCATGTACATTCTTACGGAAACCATGTAAATTCCTTGCATTCCCCATTGCAACCACTGGTGTTGGTTTGATTCCAAAAGTTAAAACCTCGTTAACAATCCGGTCAAACTCTCGTTGCCTACGCATTCTGGCGAAAGCTTTGAACTTCAAATATTTAGCATGATTCATCCTACGATAGACTTCACGATAGATCTCATAATGTCTTTTTGTGACATTCACCAGATCAGCAACAGTATCACTAGGTAAGAAAGCTTTCAATGGGTTGTTGGATAACTCCTGTATTAAAGGTTTCACATCTTGTAAGCGTGCATCCGCTTTTCTTGATAGGATTGTTGTTAAACTATTGTGGCGAAATTCCTTGGCAGTCACTTTTCGGATCCTCGGAATACGTAACTCATCTTCTACAACATAGGCTGTACAGGTGGTGAATATATTTTTGACACCAGGATCCGTTGCAGTAACTTCATGTGCCTTGATTACTTCATCTTTGACAAATCGTTTGCATATTTTGAGATTGTCAAATGGAAATGATGTGTCCATTGGATGATCCTTTTCAGTTCTTTGGTATACAAAGTGAATTTCGAAACCATTGGTTGTGGCTGATAAAGGGAACTTATCATACTCAGGCCATCGACCAGGAGCTAAAGAGGTAAGATCTTGTTTGAAAAAGTCATTTAAGGTAAGTTGTTTCAGATCAGCAGTTTGACATCCAATCAAAGCCATATCAGCTAATACTTTTTTGTCAATATAGGCGTGTCTGACTTTGGTTGAATGAATAGGTGCTAAATTGAACATCTTGTTGTTGCTGGAGCCTTCTTTTGCACCAGATTGAATTGTTCTCTTTAGCTTGGCTCTCCAGGCCAACAGCGTTGAACTACAAAGATTCGATGGAAAAGAGTTGAAAATCAATTTGAGTGTATACCTTATGTTTTCACCAAATAACTCAAAACCATTCTTTGGACTCCAACCACTATGAATTCTCCACACAATGAATTTCGAAAGAGTTTTCATGTGTTTTGGAGGAAGTGCATCCTCATACTCCAATTCCAATTGCTGGCGCACCATTGCCACATCATGAGTTTCTTTGAGATTTTTAAGATCTTTTATGAACTCTGTAGTTGCGAAACCCAAGGCATTTTGCTGGATCGGTTTACATGTACCCCAGAATTGGAGTCTCCTCACCATCGATGCAGCATCTGGAAATTGTTGAATTAAATTTTTGAGATGGTTTGTTGTCTTTTTTGGTGCCATAACAAATCTACAAACAACTTCATACACTTTATCCAGATCTTTCGTTTCATTCCAGAAGTTATCTGATTCAACATAATGGAAGAGAACATTCATCGTAACATTGGCTTTATAAGTAATATGATTATAATTTGTGACATAAGACTTAATCATATTCCATAATTTTGAAGTCGCTTTTGTCTTGAACTTCCGAAACGTTGGGAATTTTAACTTGGATGCAGAAAAAGGTAATGTTCTAGTTGTTGCTGGTCCAAACTTTCTCCTATTGGCCTCTACAACTGTCTCACCAACATCGACATCACCAGTTGTTTCAGTCTGATGTCGTTTCCGATCAGAGAGACTTTGACTATCGTCTTCTTCTCGCTTTCGTTTCGACATTATAAGACTATTGAAGAATTACAACTACCACCGTGGACACCCTGATGCCCCCAATTGTAACAGGGATATTTCGCAGGTTAGTATGTATCTTTTTTTTTTATTTGTTTTTGTTTTTGAATTGTGACAATTTTTTTAAAATTTTACAGGGTTTAGTTTTAATGACTGTATTTGACTGATATCTTGATAATTAGCAGAATATTGTGAACAAAACTATGTATATAGACAGCGCATATTACCAGCTTTGCAATTAACTAAGAATCTCAATTTT
>PIVL01001031.1 GCA_003354145.1 Paracoccaceae bacterium | reverse complement strand
CGGAATGGCCACCCCGAGACGGCCCGGCGGACGCCTCAAAAATGCCGCTCCGGACGCGAACCCGCACGGTATGACGGCCCGCGGCGCGCTCATTTTAGGGGAGTCGCGCCGACCGAGAAAAAACGGTATAGGAGCACCCTTACGCATACCCGAAATCGCCATACCGTACTGCTTGGCGTTTTTTTCGCGTAAACGCAGTCCGACACAGCACATATTTCGAGCAGGGCTGGGGCCGGAAATCCGTCGGGGAAGGGATGCCGGAGGGGCGCCGGCAACGGTCTTACAAAGGCGGTTTAAACGGGACCCGCCGGCATCCCTCACCGAGGGAGTGACGGCCGTTCGGAAGCGAAAAAGTAAGACGATATATAAGACGCGTTTGGGGCATAAAAAAACGAATCAGCACGGTATGGCCGCTCGCGGGCTCGAGCAAGGTGCGTCCTATATCGTTTTTTACGAGTCGGGGCGATCACGCCCGGAGCGTGTCGAAAACATTGTAAAAAACTGGTCGAAGTCGACCTCGTCTCGGTATCCCCCTCGTTAAAGCAATGCTCGTTTTGAAAAAGTGGTATTTCGGGGGCGTGTGCCGGAAAACTCAGTTTTTCAAAAATGCCAAA
>PIVL01000469.1 GCA_003354145.1 Paracoccaceae bacterium | reverse complement strand
CAATGTCATGATCTCTTTTGGCACCGATTTCGTTGCCGGCAGAAAACGTGTCCCCATTCCAGCAACTGGAAATATCGCCTTCGTTACTTTCTTAACCATCTGAGGTCCTTAAATAGATTACCAAAAAAAACGCGTGTCACCTATACGACTAGCTCATCACAACTCCTAAATACAGAGTCATCTAATTTCCGAGTCTGCGACTAACGATGAATCACTATGATTCTAAACGACGCACTACAAGAATGCGATCCACTTCGGCGCGAACACGTTGGCTGAAAGACCATAAGGAAAACAACTTTTGCGATCGGTCGCTTTTGCCAAAAATGCCGCCGAATTGTTCCCAATAGCCATCAGAGCTAAATACAACTCGGTGATACATCGATGTTGGTGAAAATCGGAGCACTGTCACGACTTTACCCGCCGCAACTTGGCGTCTTGCACAGCGGCGCAGCGCGCGACGGCTCCAAACGCGCCCCGTCAGAAGCATTGACCGGGTCTTGCTTGATCCGGTGCCAATCCCGGGAAACGGGCGAAATGTGTCGGGGGCTTTTGGCAACGAAGGCATCGCGCTATTCGGGCGGTCCAAACCGCTCTGGTAGCCATTGATTAGCTGATGCTTCAATCGTCCCACGTCTCGGGGCTCCAGGCCGCCGCTGATCAGGTGGGACAACGCACGCCGACTCTGTTCGGCCTGAACACTGCTCCAAGCCAATTCGCGTTGCTCGACAGAGCAATACTTTGACAGGAACACCGCCCAGCTGGCGCCGATTTCAAACAGGTCGACCGGCACTCTGTCGGCCCGTCGCCCAGCGCTGGCCTGAAACCCGTGATGCACTTCGGCACGTGGAACGATGGCCGTAGAGTATCCAAGATCGGCCAAACGCAGATTTAGATCTGTTTCATCCAGAAAAAACCGATAGGACGGATCAAAACCGCCGATTTTGGCCAGGCAATCCCGGCGAACCGCCATATTGGTGCCTTCGGTCTTAATCGCCCGATCTGGCGTGGGTGTTAGGATCGTAGCCTCAACCGGGTCCAATTCTATTGACTTGGCTCGCCCGGTCCGATCCACCAAATTGGCGCGTGATTGCCATGAAATTCCGTTGCGGCCACGCACAAAGCCTCCAGCCGCCATTACCTCGGGTTCGGCAAACGGTGCCGCCAGAAACTCCAACCAGCTGGGTTCAGGAACAGAGTCATCGTCGATAAAAGCAATCACCTCGCCCGCCGCTGCCGTTACTCCTAAATTACGAGCGACCGAAATGTTGGCCTCGTCAAATTCGATCAGCTTGATTTCTGCGGCCTGTGGCATGGTCTTGATCGCGGCGCAGCCTTCTGGGTCGGCGACCACAACCACTTCGAATACCTCATAGCTAAGCTGGGATACCCCCAGCAGACATCGCTGTAGGGCATCCGGGCGACCACGACTGACGATCACAACACTGATCGTCAGTGCATTGTTCACTCTAAATCCATTTCGGCCATCATCGATTCAAGCTTTGGCACATCTTCAGGATTGTTCAGTTCCCAAAACTGACGCCCCTGCGACTCAACTTCGACACATAGAACGCGGCGATTGTTTTCCATGAACCGCAGCTGTTCAAGCCCTTCAAGTTGCTCCAACGGACCAACTGGCCAATCAGGATACGCCGCAAGAGCATCCGGGCGATAGGCATAGACACCAACGTGGTGAAACACCGGTGTAGAATCCGAATCCGGGTAGATTTTCGTGGTATACGGCACTACTTCCTTAGAGAAATACATAGCACTGTTATCAGCAGCAAATACCGCAGTCGTGCCACCCACACGGCCCGCTTTGCGATCCGCAAGAAACCCGTTTAGGGCAGCACCGTCGCAACGCAGAACCGGCGTTGCGACACCGGCCTCAGGTGAAGCAAGCAACCCTTTGACCAAATCCTCTATAAACCAATGGGGCGTTAACGGAGCATCACCTTGAAGGTTTACCACGACGTCATAACCGCCGCCCAACTTGGCATGGGCCTCAGCGCAGCGTTCCGTACCATTGCCACACGTGCTTGATGTCATCACAACTTCGGCTCCGAACGCCTCGGACGCGGCTTTAATGCGATCGTCATCGGTGGCGACCACCACCCGGTCGATCCCTGAAACAGCAGTTGCCGCCAGCCAGGAACGTTCGATCAGCGACCGCGACACACCGCTTGCGCCAGTCAAAGGAACCAGTGGTTTGCCAGGATAGCGGCTCGAGGCATATCGCGCTGGGATGACGATCAGAACTGACATCAGGCGTCCTTAAGCTTAACGCCAGGAGCATAGGCGATAAAGAATGGGTTGGCGTAATCTTCTTTACCATAAACCAACGGGCTGTGATCATCAAAGCGCACAACATGCCCTCCAGCACCAGACAGAACCGCGTGACCTGCGGCGGTGTCCCATTCCATTGTTCGTCCGACTCTTGGGTAAATATCGGCCTCACCCGTCGCCACCAGACAGAATTTGAGCGACGATCCCGCACTTTTTGAATCCTTGACTGCGTATTTGTTAATATAGTCGTCCGTCGC
>PIVL01000468.1 GCA_003354145.1 Paracoccaceae bacterium | reverse complement strand
TTTGAAGCCTTACCCCCTCCGGGGGCTTCAAAATGAGGAGAAGAGATCATCAAGGGTTTAGCTGAAGCTAACCGGCTGGAAGCCGGTGGCTCTGACCCCAAGAATTGGAAAGTAGAAAAATGGATGGGGCGTTCCGGAAAGGCGTTTGCTGCCGAAAAAGGACCAACTCGTCCAGAACAGCTTGAATCTGCATTTCGCGCACTTCAACTGTATTCTCAATTGAACGCATCACCAAGCTGGCTGGGGCGCTCTCTGGCTGCATCCGACAGTCAAATCGATACCTGACAGCGCAAAAAACAAAGCGTGCACCCTGAGCGCTCTCAGGCGATACGGTGTTAGGTTGGTCATGGGAGGTTCCAATCACCCGGACGTGGTGGAGCCAGAACACATCCCCATTGCATCCGTCGGTGGGTTCTAGGACTTCTACTTTCCTATGTGAGACCCCATCAATCCCAACAGGCACACCAAGCCATTCCTCGTCCGGTATCAGAACCTACCGAAACCAGGGTGATCCTTGTAGGCGATGCTGAGGGGCAGATCGTCTTCAGCACATGATGCGTTCTCGGCATCGCTATCTGGAACATCACCTTCTCCATCCATTGACGAGTCCCAAGCCCAGTTCGGCGCGACGGTGATCTCTTCATCTTCTAGGTCTCTACGCATCTCCAGCTCGGCTTCTGCCTTTTTGAGAGGCTTTCTGTGTAACCCGTCACGGCCTTTGAGACAGACCGGATTGTTTTGCTAAGCTAGAGTTTTCAGCTCATCGTAATCCTTGAAGGGATACGAGATAAGAACGAGAACCGGGCCGAATGGATTGGCAACGTTTCGGTTTCGTCTGGATCAATGTAAGGTGCGGTCTCAATCCGGTTCGCGAGGTCATAGATCTGGTTGGGATCGGAGCGATCTTCCAGTTCGGTCTTGGTCACCGTCAATCCATTTCATTGTTCGAGGGAGCCACTACTGGGTGAGGTGACTCTTTAACCATCGTTGGCGGTGCATCGTCCGGTGTCGCCAGCTTTCCATCTCCAGACATCAGGATCGCCAAGGGTCTGGTATCTGGCAAGTTGGCCAAAATAATCAGCAAGCAAACGGTGATTGGCACACTCAATAGGGCACCCGGTATACCCCAAATAGTCGTCCAAAAAGTCAGGGACAGGATCACCATCAATGGTGACAGGTTCAGGGATTTTCCTGTAAGCGCCGGGTCAAGGATGTTTCCAATCAAAAACTGAATCGCCCCACATCCAAACACGACGATCAGGAACGGGGGCAAAGTTTCGAATTGTACGAGAGCCACAATGGCCGGGATCGCCACCGCAAGCGCAGAGCCAAGGGTAGGAATGAAATTGAGTGCAAATACAAGAACGGCCCAGGTTTCCGCAAAGTCCAACCCAACTGGTTTCATGACGGCGTAGCTGAGCGTTCCGGTCAATAGGCTGACTGCAGTTTTGATCCCGATATAGCGCTGAAGCCCGGCCGAGATCGATTGCAGCACCCAGCCAAATTCCAATGCTGCTTGAGGGGATGGCGCCGCAAAAGCAATCTTTTTTCTCATCGGCGCCCGTTCGGCCATCATGAACGGAATGTAAATCAGCACCAGAATAAAGCCCGTTAGGAACGATCCAGCGCTTCCCACAAGCCTGGCGACGACCCCAGACAAATTTAGTTGCCTTATTTCAATAGTTGCGCGCAACGTGAGGTCTTCACCGGCAAGCTGGGCCGCCCGTGAAATGATCTGTCCGAACCGTTCTTGATATCGCGGGATGGCGGCCACCACGTCACTCGCCTGACCAGCCAGAATTGCCGCGATTCCGCCGAGCCCAAGCAAAATCAACACCAAACCAAGGACGTGGGCCAACCACCGTGGGATTTGGTGGCCGCCGGGCCGCAAGTGAGCGATCCAATCTATGACGGCCGTCAACAGTACGAAACTCAGCAACGCCGCGGCCAACGGGATAAGGAAACCCGACCCGAAATAGAGCCCCAATATTAGAATTAGCAAAACCACAAGCAGACGATGCCAGAACACGAGCGAGCCATAGCGCCCTGGCGCCTGTGGCTTGCGCGCCTGTTCTGATTGCGCAGGCAAGTTGGCGTTGTCAGTCACCCCCCTGCTTTTCTTGCCCGATCATAGGCCGCTTTCATTTTCAGACCCAGTTCGCGGGCGGCCTCACCAATTTCTTCGGCAGATTGATCGAACTGCGATTTAGAAAGAAATTTATCCCAGTTCGAAACCAGCGTATCCCATTCTTCTTCGGCCTCCATTGACCCAAGATGCAGCTGCAGTTTGATTTCATCCCGTTTTTGCTGAAGCTCAGCCATCAGGTCTTTAACATCAACCATATTGTCCTCCTTTATTGTTAACTCTAACTCTCTTTCCAGTCGGCATTAAGTGGTAGCTTTCCGTGGATTAAAATCAACTACTCACCAGTAATAACGAGGTCCTCAAAATCGATTCCGGAAAACGCGTCACTATTCGCAGGATCCAAATCAGCGCGCGTGCCGGGCATTATCTCGAACAATGGATCAAAATCTATCATCAC
>PIVL01001030.1 GCA_003354145.1 Paracoccaceae bacterium | reverse complement strand
GGGCTCGGCCCCCTATGGCTTGCCATAGCGAATTTGGGTCTCCTGCTCGTCCGGGTCTCCTGGGGCTTGTTTGGGCCTCCGCTGGCTCGTTTCGCCCCCCCCCCACGGTGCTCGTACGGGCTTCCTTCGCGCCTCCCGGGGTCGCCCGGGGCTTGCCCAGCCTCCCTGGGGCCTGCGACAATCCTTTCGGGCCGCCTGGTCATTCGGGCCCCCTGTGGCTCGTTTGACCCTCCGGTAGTTCGTTGCTGCCCCTTGAAGCCTTCTGAGGCGCTCTTGGACCGCTGCAAGCCCGCTGTTGCTCATGTGTGCCCCCTCGCGCCCGTTCGGGCGCCCGAGTGCCCATTCGTGCTTCCATGCGCTCCTTCGAGCCTCCCGTGGACCCCCCCCCTGCTTCCCGTGGCGCGCTTGGGCCGCCTCGCGCGCGCGCTATGGCTACTTCGGGCTTCGTGGTCCTCGTTCGTGCCTCCTAAGGCCCGTTCGGGCCCCTCGCTGCTCATTTGAACATCTTGGGGCTCGTTTGGGTGTCCTGTAGGCCGCCGCGGGGTCCCCCGGGGCCCCCGGTGGGCCCCAGGCCCCCGAGGGGACGCCCGGGGCTGCCCCCGGGGATCCCGGCCCTATG
>PIVL01001029.1 GCA_003354145.1 Paracoccaceae bacterium | reverse complement strand
CATCGAGCCATTCTTGTGCCCCTTGGAGTCGTGCTTGCGACACTGGACGTCGATACGATTAAGCAACCCGCACATTGCCGAAGTGGTGCAGCCAAACGCCTTGGCAATTTCCTTGTAGGGTCGGCCCAGGTGATCGCGCATATAGAGCGCCATTAAGATCGCCTCGTCGGTCCATTGGGTTTTTTCATGCTTGCGCATCTTCGACCTCTACGCTGTCAAACCCTGCCAGCCAGTTCTTGGATTTTTCAGCATCGTCCTTGAACGGGCATTGACCGCGACCAAAATCAGCGCGCGCCGCCTCTGCGCCAAATTCGTATTCCTCGGACTGCGTGTCGGCGTCGTGAGCGGGGGTTTCGCCCGTTTCAGGGTCGTGGGTGTCCTGATCGTCCGTGTGAGCCTCTTGAGCGTCCTCGGTGGAGGATTGGGTGTCAGAAACGTCTTGCGTCTCTGTGGCGAGCTTATCGTCGGTGGTGTTTGCTGCCGCACGCGCATCTTGGATTTTTTTGACAAACCCGGTGGGTGCTGGCGTGACGTCCTTCATTGTCATGGACTCGACTTCATCACGCGAATAGGCGCCCATCATTACTTCGGCGCGGAAGCGTCTGGCCCAACCGCGACCG
>PIVL01001028.1 GCA_003354145.1 Paracoccaceae bacterium | reverse complement strand
CGTGAAAGCACCCAGAGTTGGCGGGAGTTGCTGCTTGATCTGCAGCGGCGCGGTCTAAGCCATGCTCCTGAACTTGCCATAGGTGACGGTGCTCTGGGGTTCTGGAATGCGCTGCGTGAAGTCTTTGGCACCACGAAAGAACAACGCTGCTGGTTCCACAAAACCGGCAATGTGCTGAATGCGATGCCGAAATCGGTTCAGGCTAAAGCAAAGGGCCATTTGCACGACATTTGGCAAGCCGAAACCCGCGTGGATGCTGAAGCCGCTTTTGATTTCTTCGAAGCAACCTACGGGGTAAAATACGACAAGGCCGTCGCCAAACTGACCAAAGACCGCGACGTGCTGCTGGCCTTCTATGACTTCCCGGCCGAGCACTGGAAACACATCCGAACGACCAATCCCATTGAAAGCACTTTCGCTACCGTCCGACATCGCACCGGCAAAACAAAGGGATGCCTCAGCCGTAAAACAGGATTGGCCATGGCGTTTAAGCTGATGATCTCAGCGCAAGGAAAATGGCGCAAACTCGATGGCGCAAATCGCATGCCAGAGATCATTGAGGGGATTGAATTCAAGGACGGGATCAAGCAACTTCACAAAGCCGCCTGATCACGCCGTCA
>PIVL01000467.1 GCA_003354145.1 Paracoccaceae bacterium | reverse complement strand
CTGGCTGGAGGAGCACGCCGGCAAGATGCCGCGTGCTGCAAGTTTGGGGGACCCCGAGGTTGAGGTGCCTGCAGAGTCTCAGGAGTACCGCTTTCCGCTTGTTCGTGAGCTGCAGGAGGCTCTCCGCGGCGGTTTGAAGACGGTCGAGGCGCGCGTTTTGTCGGAGGAAGGCGTCGCCAGCGTTGATGTCGGAGACGTGCTCACGCTGGGGTCCGTGCGTGTGCTGGTCAAGGAGCGCACGGTTTTCACGGACCAGGACTGCAACCTGCAGGCCTTGCTGGAAGCGGTCGGGGTGGAAGCCGTGTTACCACAGTGCCACAGCGTGGAAGAGGGCGTGTGCGCTCTGCGCGCGCTGCCTGGTTTTCGCGACGGGGCTCGGAAGAGTGGTATCGCCGCGTTCACTGTGCGTGTTCTACCGCCGAAAGGCGAGGAGCCGTCGCCTGAGGAGGCCGATTTAGCGGCGAGCGTGGCTAAGGTCGTCTTGGAGCTTGATCGGTGCCCGCAGAAGTTTTCCGAGGAGGTTCTCGAGGCGGCTCGTCTCCTGTTGCTCAACACGGAAGTGGAGGAAAGGAACGAGTGGGTGGCCTGCATCGCTGACGAGGACGCACAGGTGGACGGCCACAAGCAGTTTGCTCGCGTTTCTGAACAGCTGCAGCGGGCTCTCCAGCGTTTCGCACAGAACCGAGAGCACGAGCGGGTCGTGCGCCGGGGTGAGGCCGGGGAGCGGCAGGAAGGGTATCGCAGCGTGGCCGGCAGGGAGGCTGTCGAAGGCGCAGCCCGTAGCCTGGCGTCTGCTGCACGCCAGGTGAAGCCAGAGCGCGCGAGGCGAGACGTGGAGGCGGCAGCGGCCAGGTCGGCTCGGCGGGTGCCTGTTCCTGGCGACGCCGGCCAGGCTGTGGCGTCGCTGCAGCGGACTGCCGCGGGGAGGCCCTGTTGGGTGGTGCCACGGGCTGGACTGCCCTTGAGCATGTTCGACGCGAGCTTCTGGACCAGCGTGGATCCGCTGAGCTTCCCGTACGGCGACGGGGTCTTTGGCCTTTCCCGGGACGTCAGCATCACCTACGAGGAGTGGGTCAAGTATTTGTTGGAGCGTCAGGAGCTGCAGTACCGCTGCGAGGTGCCGTGGTGGGACCGCGAGCCGACTCCCGTGCCGGACTGCGCGCCGGTCGCACGAGAAGCCCGCTTGCGGGGGAACGCGTGCTACCGGCGGGGCGAGTGGAGTGCGGCCAGTGGGTTTTACACGGAAGCCTTGGTGGCAGACCCTGGATGTGCGGTGCTGTTGTCCAACCGGTCAGCTGCCTTCTTGGCAGCCGGGGATGGCTTGCGGGCACTTGCAGATGCGGAGGACTGCGCAGCGCGTCTCCCGTCCTGGTGGAAGGGGCACTACCGGCGCGGCTGTGCTTTGCGCCAGCAGCGCCGACTGGAGGAGGCGGCGCTCGCCTTTGCCGTGGCGCACCGCCTGAATCCTCGCGGCTCGCAGACGCGCTCCGCGCTTGTGAGCTGCGTGAGGGCGTGCTTCCCCGCACTGCAGGTGTTCGGGCCGTCCGAGTCCTGTTCTGCCACGCTGAGTCATCACTCGCTCTGCGTGTGCCTTCGGGCGGCGCTGGAGAAAGCGGAAAGGAGTCGTAGGACGTCGATCGAGAGAGAGGTGGCGTTGTTGCGCGATGTGATTAAAAGCGGCGGGGTTGGCTGGAAGGAGGTCTCGCGCCTCGGTGCGCTTTTTTTGAGGCTTGCCAGTAGCGACGACAAAGGCCCGTGTGACGCGGCTTTGGATCAGTTTCGTAAGGCGCAGCGTCTTGCCTCGGTGAGCGGCGCTTTGGAGGCGGAGCGTGACGCGATGGAGGCAGAGGTTCGTGCTTGGCGTGCTGTGCTACAGGAAGCAGCCTTGTTGCGACAGACTCGATCTGCGTTGGAGGATCTTGAGGAAGAGCTGACTTGGCTCGGGGAGAGGCCCCTTGTGAACGGTGGCACCACGTCTTCCAAGAGGGGTGTTGTGCGTGGGAAGGAGGACAGTGAGCGAGGAGGAGGGCCAGGACGAGGACGAGGGCGAGGAGGAGGAGGAGGAGGAGGAGGAGAAGGAGAAGGAGAAGGAGCAGGAGAAGGAGAAGGAGAAGAAGGAAGAGGACCTTTTTCGAATGGTGTGCTGCTGGAGGCAACGGGCGACACGCCGCAAGGCTTGGGTGTTTCGGAGGAGACGATGTTATTGACGAGGGACAGGGATGGACGTTTGTCTTTTGTGAAGTCGGAGGACGCCGCGAGCGATGTGGGAGATGTTAAGGAGGAGAAGCTGAGAGAGGAGGCCCAGGTGCCATCCCGGCGACCGGCACGTTGGCGTCGGAACCGAGACCTGCTCACGATGATGTACTGTCTCTGGCGCAGGAAGCGTTACATTCAGTCTGCGAGGTTGTTTGCAAACAAGGAGCAGTGGCAGCAGACGATGCGCGAGCTGGGGCAGGTCACTGCAGAGGAGCTCATGGACACGATGGAGAAGTGCGGCCGTGGAGCGTCACTTGTAGAGGTGCTGCAAAACGACGCCGTGCCTGACCGCGTCAAGGCCGCCTTGC
>PIVL01000157.1 GCA_003354145.1 Paracoccaceae bacterium | reverse complement strand
GACTTTAGATCCACCCGGTGGCGCGTTCCGTTTGTCGCAATCTCGATCCCATCGTGAATTTCGCCCTCGCGGTCCATCCGTTCACCACATTGCGCCTCACGCATCAGATCAGCAAATCCATGTTCCAGAACACCCGCGCGAATTCTGCTCAGGACATATTCCCTTGTGTGTTTTTCCAGCAAAACGTTGTCAATGCCCTGAAGGTCCAGAAGCTGGGACAGCAGTAACCCAGAGGGTCCACCGCCGATGATACAGATCTGTGTTCGCATGATGTTTCCTTTCTTGAATTGCCCACTGATGGAGTGAATTGCGCTTTGGTGGAATGGACATTTCTCTGAATTACTGGCACTTTTGGAACATGAGCAGAAAGCTATCCACTACAAATATCCCCGCATATGCGCTTTATGGGGAAAGCGCTGCGTTCCCCGACATATTACATTGTGAACGGATTGGCGATCGCGCGGGCCTGCATGATTGGCATATTTCGCCCCATCGACATCTGAACATGCATCAGATTTTTCTGATCGCGTCAGGACATGCCTCTATGACGATCGATGGTACAGCACTTTCGGTCCCTGCGATGTCAGTTGTTACGGTTCCGCGCAATTGCGTGCATGGATTTGTCTTTCAGGCTCAAACCAAAGGCTTTGTGCTTTCAATCCCATCCGGCGAAGTCGCAGCGATGATGGCACCAGATGTTGCGCTGGCGGAAATTTTCGGGGCCGCAAAGATCGTTCCGGCGACAGACGAATTCAAACGTGTCCTTGAGACCATCAATGACGAGTACCAGTCAGACAGCTTTGCGCGCACTTCCTTGTTACGTGGTCTGGTTATCCAACTGGCCTGTTATCTGGCTGCAAGCGAAGCAACCGAGAAGCAGATGATCAATCCGGTCCACGTTAAAATCACGAAATTTGAGACATTGGCCCGTGAACATTTTGCCGATGGTTGGAAAGTCGCCGACTATGCCTCATCGCTTGGACTTTCCACGACCCATCTGAACCGTCTATGCCGCGAGGTCTTGGGGCAATCGCCCAAAGAACATCTTCACAGTTTGACGATTCAAGAGGCCAAGCGCTTGCTGGCCTATACCAAGCTTGATGTGGCCTCGGTTGGCTATCGCATCGGAATTGATGATCCCTCTTATTTCTCCCGCGTATTTATGCGCCAGACCGGGCAATCTCCGCGCGCATTCAGAGCCATTTATGAGGCTTAGATCGCCAACATCGTCGCCTCAACTGCGCACTTCCAACGTGCATAGCGCGCTTCACGTTCCGCAGTGCCCATCTTCGGCTTAAATCGCCGTTCGCGCGCCCAGCTTTTGGCGAATTCTTCCTGTGCTGGCAGAACTCCGGCTTTCATTCCGGCCAGCCAAGCAGCACCTAATGCGGTGGTTTCAAGAATCGTTGGGCGATCGACCGAAGCGCCAATGATGTCGGACAGAAATTGCATGGTCCAGTTTGACGCGGACATGCCCCCGTCAACTCGCAAAGTACTTTCGTTCCCTGCCCCGGCCCAATCTGCGCGCATCGCTTCGAGCAGGTCACGGGTCTGGAACCCTACACTCTCCAATGCCGCGCGCGACATTTCTGCGGCACCAGTGTTGCGCGTCAGCCCAAAGACTGCGCCGCGGCAATCGGGTTTCCAATACGGCGCGCCGAGGCCGGTAAACGCGGGGACCAGAATGACGTCTTGTTCAAGATCAGCAGCCTCGCTTAGACCTTGGGTTTCAGCGGCGTCGGTAATCAACTGCAGCCCGTCGCGCAACCATTGAACCACAGCACCCGCAACAAAAATCGACCCTTCTAATGCATATGTTGGCGTGCCGTCGATCTGATAGGCAATAGTAGTCAGCAACCGATTAGTGGAAAAGACCGGAGTCGCCCCTGTGTTCAGAAGTGCAAAACACCCGGTCCCATAGGTCGATTTCATCATGCCGGGCTGAAAACAGGCCTGCCCCACCGTCGCGGCCTGCTGATCGCCCGCGACGCCACGAATGGAGATGCTGTGGCCAGCAAGCAGAGCATCTCCTGTGGACCCAAAATCTGCCGCGCAATCACACACAACTGGCAACATGCTGGCGGGAATATCCAACAACTTCAGCAGATCTTCATCCCAGCAGCCATCGGTAATATTATACAGCATTGTTCGGGCCGCATTGGTCGCGTCGGTTACGTGGTTTTTGCCATCGCTCAAACGCCAGATCAGATAGGTGTCGACAGTGCCAAACAGCAACTCCCCGGCTTCGGCCTGTGCCTGTGCACCGCTGACATTATCCAAAATCCATTTCAGTTTGGTCGCTGAAAAATAGGGATCCAGCAACAGGCCGGTTTTTGCGGTTACCATTTCTTCGTGTCCGGCATCGCGTAGTTGGGCGCAATAATCCGCCGTGCGCCGGTCCTGCCAGACAATGGCGTTATAGACGGGACGGGCTGTGGTCTTGTTCCAGACCACGGTCGTTTCGCGCTGGTTGGTGATGCCGATTGCGGCAACATCAGAGGCGGGTGTACTGGATTTCTCCAGTACCGCGCGACATGTTTGGATGGTGGTCCGCCAGATATCTTCCGGGTCATGCTCGACCCATCCGGAACGCGGGAATATCTGCGGAAATTCCTGCTGAGACACGGATTGAACACCCAGATCATTGTCAAACAGGATGGCCCGGCTGGATGTCGTGCCCTGATCAATGGCAAGAATTCGTGTTTGGTCGTTCATGATTGTTCCTCTGGAAACAAATGCGGCCCGGCGTTTGCACGGGTCTGAGAAATCCAATGACATCAAACCCGCAAACAAGCGCTGGTGGCAAGAGGCTTTCTTTCTCTGCACCAGCTTGTCAAAATCTGTGTTGGTGTTCGCACCCTCTTGCACATTCCGAAAATGACGATAGGGCTAACTCTGCTCTCAAACTGAAAGACACCCATCTTCGTGTACAATTTTTCGCTTTACCTGCTGACGATCGCGATCTGGGGATCAACCTGGATCATGGCGCGCTATCAGGTAGATTCCACAACTGCCCTGCAATCCGTGTTCTTTCGATATGCCATCGCTGCGATGCTATTGCAGGGTTTGATCAGCGCTATGCGGGCGCGCAATCGCCATTCGATCTATATTCATTGGCAGTTTTTTCTGATGGGATCGTTTCTGTTCTGCTGGAACTATGTGCTATTTTACACGGCCACGGCATGGGGGCTGACCACCGGCCTGATTGCTTTGATTTTCTCGCTTATCATTACGATGAACATGGTCAATAGCGCTTTGTTCTTTCGCGAGCGCCCCGAAAGTAAGACTTTGATCGGCGCAGTAATCGGTTTGGTTGGCATAACTGTGGTTTTTGCCCAGGACCTCACCGACCTGCAAGGACAGGGGAAACTTTCGGCCATTTTGCTTTGTGTGGCCGCCACCTATCTGGCCTCGCTTGGCAATATGATGTCTAAAACACTGCAACGTCAGGGTGTTTCTGTCACCGGGTCTAACGGCTGGGGCATGACTTATGGCGCGCTTACTTTGCTGGTTGTCGTCTTGATGTTCGATCAGCCGGTGCGATTTCCTACCTCGCTGACATTTCTGTCAAGCTTGGCCTTTTTGACTGTTTTCGGCTCGGTTATCGGGTTCTGGAGCTATCTGACATTGCTGGGTCGCGTTGGTGCCGACAAGGCAGCCTATGCAATGATCGTCTTTCCTATTTGGTCACTGACGATATCCTGGATGTTTGAGGGGTTTGAGTGGACGCTGGTTAAAGTTACCGGGGTTGGCATCATTCTGGTGGGCAATCTGTTCATCATTGGGCGAAGGCCGAAATTCAACCTGGTAAAATGATCTTCGCTTGCCGTTCCAATATTTTTGCTGTTGATTTGCCCTGTTGCAAGTCTTCGCCCAAAAGGAACGTTCCCAATGCCTGTGATGCCCGATATTGCCGCCAATTCCGATGCTCTGACCTCGATTTTCAAAGACCTGCACGCGCATCCGGAAATCGGGTTTCAAGAGCACCGCACTTCTGAGATCGTCGCCAATCAGCTGCGTGAATGGGGCGTGGACGAGGTCCATACCGGCATCGCTGGTACCGGCGTTGTCGGCCTAATTCAGGGCAAAACACGCGGCAATCGACGCATTGGGATACGTGCTGATATGGACGCCTTGCCGATCCATGAAAATACCGGGCTGGATTTTGCATCCGAAAATGACGGTGTAATGCATGCCTGTGGCCATGACGGGCACACAACGATGTTGCTGGGCGCGGCCAAACATCTTGTCGATACGCGGGAATTCGACGGCACGGCAGTGCTGATCTTTCAACCCGCCGAAGAAGGTCTGGGCGGCGCGCGTGGCATGCTGGCTGATGGCCTGTTCGAGCGGTTTCCCTGTGACGAGGTGTACGGCATGCACAATATGCCAAACGGCCTGAGCAACAAAGTCACCATCACCAAAGGTGCCGCCATGGCAGGAGCTTCGTTCTTTGACATTACAGTAAACGGCAAAGGCAGCCATGCCGCCATGCCCAGCCACTCTCGCGATGCGCTGATGATCGCCACCGGGCTGGTGCAACAGCTGCAAACCATCGTCAGTCGCAATATTCCTCCGTCTGAACCCTGCGTTCTGTCGGTCACGCAAATTCATTCAGGTGCGGCCTATAATGTGATCCCCGAAACCGCGACGATGGTCGGAACCATTCGTTTTTTCGCCGATTTTGTGCGTGATTTGGCCCAGAAGCGGGTACGTGAACTTTGCGCAGGTATTGGGGCAGCTCATGGCGTCACGATAGAGGTGGAATTCCGCGAAGCTTTTGATGTCCTCGTCAACGACTCCGATCTGTCAGACGAATATCTGGATGCAGCGCGCGACATTGTTGGTGATGACTTTGTTACTGAGACCTCTGACCGCGTAACGGGGTCCGAGGACTTTGCAGATATGCTCAAGGTCGTGCCGGGTTCTTATTGCCGGGTCGGTCACGCCGGGACTGTACCGCTGCACAATCCGGGCTATGTGCTGGACCCGGATATCCTGCCAGTCGGAGCTTCGATCCTGGCGCGCATTGTTGAACGACGTCTGGAGGTCTCAATATGAGCGGCTCGGTACCAGTCTTTGACGGACATAACGACACCATCCTGAAACTTCAGCTTGCCGCAGATCATGGCCAGCCAATGGCCATAGCAGAAACATGTGCTCCACTGGATATTGATTTGCCAAAAGCCCGGGCAGGCAACTTGGCCGGTGGATTTTTCGCGATGTTTACACCTTCGCAATTTCATGGCCTGGATGTTGATATTGACAAGCATGATCCGGCAAATTTTGCCGCTGTGGATCAGTCAGTCGCCCTGAATTTTACACTTGCGATGTTCGCGCGCCTGCGCAGGCTAAGTCGTGAATTGCCGAATGATCTGGCCATTTGCAGCGATGCCGCAGATATCCGTGCGGCGATGAGCACCGGTAAAATCGCCATCCTGCCGCATATCGAAGGTGCAACCTGTATCGACACCGACTTCAATGCACTTGAGATCCTGCACGCCGCCGGTCTACGCTCTCTGGGGCTGGTCTGGTCGCGGCCAAATGCCTATGGCGATGGTGCCCCGATGGAAGCGCAGCCCATCATCAACCCCGGTCAGGGCCTGACACCTGCCGGGTTTGATCTGGTACGGGAATGTGATCGGCTTGGCGTTCTGGTAGACCTGTCGCATCTCACCGAAGCTGGTTTCTGGGACGTTGCCAAAACGACAACCCGACCTCTGATTGCCACCCATTCCAACGCCCATGCTGTCTCACCAAGTGCGCGCAACCTGACTGACAGGCAACTGACCGCTGTGGCCGAATCTGGCGGAGTCGTTGGTTTGAATTTTCACGTAGGGTTCCTGCGTGAAGATTGTGCAGACAATCCTGACACCCCGATCCTGCAGATGATCCACCATCTGGATCATCTGATTGGTATTTTGGGCGAGGACGGCGTCGCGCTCGGCTCTGACTTTGATGGCTGCGTTGTTCCGCAGGAACTAGGTGATGCCTCTGGCCTTCCCAAACTGATTGCCGCCATGCGACAGGCTGGCTATGGCGAAGAACTGATTGCCAAAATTTGCCATCAGAACTGGATTTCGGCAATCGAACGTGGATTAAGCAAATCTTAATGTCAGACAGCCATGTCACCAGCTTTAAGGCATAAGGCGGGCAAAATCCACGCGCCCTAAGCCATCTGACTCAATCGCTGGAAATCCAGGTCTTGGCCTTTTCGATATCGGCATTGTCAAAAACCTGAACCGCCGCGGGCATCAACGGGCCAAACAATTTGACCGACTCGCGCATCCAGCCAACGTCAGACACAAAGGCGAGTTTGGAAAATTTGCTCATGTTTGCCATGCCAAACCGCGCGTCGTCCCATGCGGCGCCGGCGGAAAAGCCAGAGAAATCCTCGCCGCACCAATATAGCAGCTTGACCTTTGAATGCTCTTTGATCGCCGCCTCTGCTAACGGAATAAGCGTTTCTTCATAGTCAGCACTGGTAATGCGCCCCTCGGCCTTAAGAGCCACCACATCATCAGGGTATCCATCCAACACAGTAAACCGGCCTTCACGCGGGTCTTTGGTTGCCGCCCAGTCCTGCGCCTGAGCAAGTTCCGCTTCGGCGAAATTCCGGATTTTTGCTTTGACAAAATGGTCCGCGACCGACGGCATCGCATGCAACAGGCCGTTGTCGCTGACGATCGCGATCTTGTCGATTTCCTTTTCGTGGGCTCGAACCAATTTCAGATGCGACAGAAAGGTATCAAAACTGTCCCATCCGGGGAAATAGTCAGCGACGACAACCAACCCTTGCATGGCATCGTGGTCGGCCAGATAGCTGTCAATCATGCCTTTCAGGTTGGCAATATCGTTCTCGGCTAGACTTTGGCCTGCCTTCGGGCGCAGGGTTGCCACGCCTTTGGCCTCATCAATTTCAATTTCTACCATTTCCATTTCCTTTCTCGTTAACATGGTCACTTCAAATCTTGTCACCTGGGTCTACTGGTCGACAACTTCGACCAAAACTTCTCCACTTGCCCCTGAAGGCGTGTTGGTGCCGACAACTGCGGCCAGCGTCAAAGCCACATCAACGGGGTTAACGCGCCGCGATATGGTTTGCGGTCTCAGGCCATATCCCGCGAAAATTATTGGCACGTACGTGTCATATTGCCAGGGTGATCCGTGCACGACTGCCGCAGTTAGCCCATCAAGATCATTTATAAACCAGCCGGGCTTGAACACCAGATAAACGTTGCCGGATCGCGCCGGGTGATAATTGTTCAGAACCGCCCTTGTAACTGGATTATCGGCATATTCGCCGATTTCAAGCGCAGAGCTTGGGATCGCGGCGGATACAGCCGGAAACGCAAGCAATTCCTTTGCAATTTCCGCCTCAAGCGCAAAGAGATCTAGGTCGGGGTCGCTAATAATCTCATTCGTCAGATAGAGGTAGGGATGGTCATATCCTTCGATCAACTTGCCACTTATGCCAAATTTGTTTTTGATCCGTGCAATCGCCGGTTCCTTGTCCCACTTATCCGGCGACACATATCCGGTGGGGATACCAAGCGAAGCAAGATAGCCTGGCGCCTCGGGCGCTCCGTGATCAGCGGACAGAACAATCAA
Source organism: Paracoccaceae bacterium (assembly GCA_003354145.1). Taxonomy (GTDB): domain Bacteria; phylum Pseudomonadota; class Alphaproteobacteria; order Rhodobacterales; family Rhodobacteraceae; genus NORP181. The sequence goes on along the minus strand of PIVL01000157.1, from coordinate 3,015 downwards.
CGTATGCTCAAGCCCAACTTTGTCATCAACATAGTCAAACAGATCGGCCAGCGTCCGGTCGAGGCGCAAAATGTTGTCCTCGGCTTCAAGACTTGATGGTCCAAAGAAGTGGCCGACATAATCCGTCGAGGAATAGCTGACACCCAGATAATCTGTCACGTCATCTTTGCCCAATCCCTCATTTTCGACAACGGCCTTGGCAAACGACGTGGTCAACTCGTCCCCGACAGGGCTGATCGTCAGAAAAGTCGAGAAATAGGGGTTATCAACAGTCGAAAAAGAATGCGGAAACGTACGGCCATAATCGGACAGCTCTGTCTCCCATTCCTGATCATCGCGGTCGCCAAACAGATAGGTGTCAATCGGATGCATTAGTTCCCACGACGTGCCCGAGTATTGTTCTGGAAGTTTCTGCGCATTCCAGTCCACCACCCATTCTGGATAGACATCGTAATAGTAATTGCTGGTCACAAACTCGTTTCCAGCCTTTGAAAACCAGAACGCTTTGCCCGCATGCCCGGCCATCGATACCGCACCGCGATCTTTGACCGAAACGCCAAAAATCTTTGCGTGTCCGGCCGTATAGGCGGCAAGTTCATCCGAGAACGTGGTTGTCAGGATCGCAGCCGGGGATCGTCCGTCACTGGTTGCGGCCTTTTGTGTCGGGTCAATCTCGGTGTCGGAATTAATGTCGGCACCTTTGGTCAACAAATGATAGTCCGGGTCTTCGATATTATAGATCGTCGCCCCGGTCGCGCGGTCAAACCAGATGTTGCCGATCATTCCATGTGCCGAAGGCTGCGCCCCAGTGGCCAATGTGGCGTGGCCAACGATGGTTTCGGTGTTGGCATGTTGATAATGGGCGTTGTTGTAGACGATGCCCTGATCCAGAAGATAGCGCAGTCCACCCTCACCCAGGCGATCATAATACCGCATCGGCAGATCGCCACGAAACTGATCAATAGTAATTTGCAGGATCAATTTGGGTTTTTCGCTGGCGAATACAGGCGAAGACAAAACGACCAGCACCAAAGCAAACAATATACTTGATTTCGACGTTAACGGTAATTCCATCAAACAACTCCCGAGGATAAACAAATGCCGTATCGCGCCTCAAGACTGTAATTCTGCAGCTTGAGTACGTCCACCTTGGTAATATAGGTTGTTGGACTGCGCGGAAAAAGGCCGACAGGTATAGATTCAATCCTGATTGGCTATCTTCTTTTCCATCATCGCCTGGAATAACTTTGGCGACAATCGATTCACCACATGCGCCAAACGGGCAACCCGCCCGACTGGTATGAAATCGCTTCGTTTTTGCAGGCCCGAAATGATGGTTGCTGCCGCATTTTCGGCGCTCATCGCATCAACACCATCGCTGGCAGACCCAGGTCGCGCAAGGCCTGCCGCATCCGTTTGCGCATTGTCGGTATTGGTGGCGACAAAGGACGGTGCCGCAATCACCGTGCGCACGCCATATTGCTTTTCCTCAGAGCGCAGGGATTTGAAAAACCCTTCAAGTGCATGTTTGCTGGCCGCATATGTAGTGCGGTGAATCAACGGTGAAAAACCAGCGACAGATGACATCGCCAGATGAGTACCTTTGGACTGTCGTAAAGGCTGCAGAAAAGCCTGCGCACAAGACACGGCTGCGAAATAGTTGATCTCAAATACTTTGCGATGCGACGCCATGCTGACCTTATCGAACGGCAAAATCTGCGTCACGCCTGCATTGTAGATAACGAGATCAATTGTCGGCCTGTCCGCGCAAATTTGCCTGCACGTAGCCTCTAGTTGCGCGGCGTCCGTAAGATCGCAGCCATAAGCGCGCTGCATTGAAGTTTCCGTGAGAGCATCCAATGTATCCCCGGGCAAATCTATCAGCACCGTGTACCAGCCCTCGGCCTGTAATGCTGTTGCCAGCGCCTGCCCTAACCCGCCGACACCACCTGTAATGACTGCCGTCCGGCTCATCCGTCGGCCTTCTGCGCGTTCCACCAAAGATCAAACACCTGAGCGCTGGATTTCTTGGGGGCGTAGCCAAAGGTGGATTTCAGCGCCGTGTTGTCCAATACCGGGCGGTATTGCAAGAACCGCACCTGTTCGGGCCCATATCGCGTCAGGCCCAGCGGTTTCGCAACCCGCAACGCCAGTTTGATCAGGCCCGCCGGCACCCAGCGGACCGTTTTGTCCATCGCGCTTGCCAAATCCTGTATCCGCATCGCCCCATCCCCGGCGACGTTAAATAATCCTGCCGGCCCGTCTGTGGCTGCGCGCAACAGAATACACGCCAGATCATGGTTCCAGATGAACACAAACGGGCTGTCGTAGCCGGTCAATCCCAATAGGCGAGGTTTATGAAACATCGCGGTGATCTGGTTTTCCAACCCGGCACCTAAAACGGTGCCGACCCGCAGCACAACCTGCTCTAGCGCAGGAGCCTCAATGCGCGCATCCGCCAGCATTTCCTCGACCAGACGCTTATGCCAGGAATAGGCAAATTCGTGATTGCCCCGGATTGAATCACTTTCCTTCAAAACCACTCGATTTTCCGGATGGTAGCCGTAGGCTGCACCAGAAGATGTCACCACCAGTCGGCGCACATTATGGGCGACGCAGGCGGCAAGAACGTTTTTGCTTCCGGTTACATCGACCGCATATTCAATTTCGCGCGTTGAACCTTTTGCCGGGCTCACAATCGACGCCAGATGCACCACCACATCTGGTTTATGCCGGCCTATCAACGTCTCAGGATCTTCACCGCGCACGTCCATCTTGGCGAATATTGCGTTTTCAGGCAGATTTTCAGGCTCGCGAATGTCCGTCGCTATCAGACTCAAATCGGGCTTATCCGCCAACAACGCCAGCAATGCACTGCCCACTGCTCCTGCTGCACCCGTTATCAGAATAGTGCTCATCTGGCGGCCTCAGTCCGCGCAAAGTATGCCGCCAAAGCTATTCCTGAAATCGCGTGCCAAATGCCCCACAAAGCGGCGACAACGGCCATGCCGCCTA
>PIVL01001027.1 GCA_003354145.1 Paracoccaceae bacterium | reverse complement strand
CCCAGATATAAACGAACCTCCGGGTGCTGAGATCGCGCCGGTGCCAGCGGTCGTACTCATCCCACCAATCAGATTTGAGCCTTGAGATCGTGCTTGAGGAAAGTCCTGCCGCGTTTGGGCCAAGCAGGGCGGCGAGCGCTTCGTGAAAGTCGCCAGTGGAAATGCCTTTCAGATACAGCCAGGGCAGCAGGTCCTCAATGGATTTGGCTTTGCGCAAATAGGGTGGCAGAATTGCTGACGTGAACCGGACTTTCTCTTCGCCATCGCCACGGTCCCGCACGCGCGGCACCTTGACCGGCACCGCGCCGATCCCGGTCATCACCTCGCGCTCTGGCAGATGGCCGTGGCGCACCAAACGCGCGCGACCATCATCCGTTCTGTCAGCGGCATGGGTCTCCAGCAGGCCAGCCAATTCGGCTTCAACTGCCTGCTCAATGAGCCGCCGCGCACCAGATCGCAGAAGGTCGGTCAAGGGGTCAGGCGAAAATCCCTGTGGATCGGTCAGTTGAGTAATGGTATTTGTCGTCATGTGGCATATCCTTTTCTCTTTGAGAATTGACGGCGTCTTCACACCGCCATGATATGCCGCCCCTCAGGGGCCATCACCAACTTTCAGCTATATCTC
>PIVL01001026.1 GCA_003354145.1 Paracoccaceae bacterium | reverse complement strand
ACTCTATGGGACTTTATGCGACTTTGATTTTTGAACTTTCAAATGGCCATTTCGAGGTCCAGCAGTCAAAGTCACATATGGACCCACAGAGCCGCCCAGAGGCCTATCCAATGCATACCAAGGTTATACAAGCTCTATAACACACCTAGAAAGGTCGTATGGGTGCTTGCTAGGCTTGGTTTGGTAGTATGGCGACCATAATTGACCGAGATTGGGTCATGGGTGGGTCATGGGTGGGTCATGGGGTGAGACCATTTTGAGGCCTTCGAGTCAAAGTCTCATACGGTTCCATAAGGCCGCCTAGAGGCCTACCTAAAGCATGCCAAGCATATACAAGCTACATAGCACAATTAGAAAGGGCGTATGGGTGCTTGCTAGGCTTAGTTTGGCGGTATGGTGGCCATAAGTGACCAAAATTGGGTCATGGGGGGGTCATGGCTGGGCTCATGGGAGGTCAGATGGTGATTGAGGCCTCTTCTGATTTTATGAAATTAAACATACTTATGCACACGCCCCCCTACTTTCGACACCGGATTTGGACAGATCTCGTCGAGAGCTGCAAGAATATGGTGTTTTTGACCCCATGGGTCAAAAAAATTTCGCGCCTGCGGCGCGAGAAGTTGGGC
>PIVL01000156.1 GCA_003354145.1 Paracoccaceae bacterium | reverse complement strand
CTTTCCCCATAGGTCTCATCCAGCCCCCGCAGCTTCCTCCTAGTCAGGTTTCCCAACGCGGGCCAACGTCAGCACAATCCGAAAAGCTGCACTCAGGCCCGCATCGAAAAACCTAAAACGAAGTGAGCTTTCGCTGCAAAAGCACCAAAGTCCGCTACTAAGCAGACTTTGTGGCTGGACGCGACCGAGTGCGATGCCTAAGCATACTAACTAATAAACTCATTCCTAAAAGGCCCTTTCAATGCGATTTAAAAGAGCGTCCGGCAGCTTTTGGGGGCTTTTTGCAGTGGCCGGTTTCGCTATTTTGATTAATTCCTGCTCTCAGCAAGAAGTGACTCAGATGGCTTCCGATCCGGCCGTTACAATTTCAACGGTGCCATCCCGCATTGCCATTACGATTGACGACCTCCCCTACGTGATGCCATCGAAGACAAAACCAGCAGATGGCCTTCAATATGCCAAAACCATCAATATGGCTCTTCGAAAGCACGGAATTATTGCGACTGGTTTTGCAATTGGGCAGCAGATCAACGCCGAGACAATCCCTGCTCTGCAAGCATTCGCTGATGCCGGTCACACGATTGGCAATCACAGCTGGTCCCATCCCGACTATGGAACACTGACAAGCGCACAGTTTCTTGAAGAGACGCGTCGAACAGATCAAATCTTGGATGAATGGAATGATGGGCCGCGTTATTATCGGTTTCCGTTCCTCAGAGAGGGTGAAACCGAGGATACCAAAGCTGCTGCAACACAGATATTGACCGAACTTGGCTATCAAAATGTGCCAGTCACCATCGACAACGATGAATGGAAATTCAATGCTGACTATTTGGACGCCATCGAAGGAAGTGACACCAATGCCGCTGCAGAAATTGCGCGCCAGTATGTAGCACATATGCAAGAACGCACGGCGCATTTCCAAACTCTCGCGCGCGAAAAGCTAGGCGGTGACGTAGATCATATCCTGCTTATTCACCTGAACCGGATCAATGCTGATCACTTAGCCACGCTTCTGGACTGGTATGCGGCCCAAGGCTGGACATTCATCACAGTCGATGTAGCTTTGACCGACCCGGTGTATTCGCGGCCCGACCTCTATGCAGGTTCGCGTGGCCTTTCCCAGATAGAACGGGTGATAGGTCGAAAGAGTGAATAGCTGACTGCCAATCCTTGGACAAAAGCCAACATTCGTGGTTGCCGCAGCATGCTATAGAACGATCCCGAAACTCTCGGTAAAAAAAGTCCAATGCAAAAACAAACTGTTCTGTCTTTGCGCTAAAACAAATTCTGAAAATCCCGACTGACATAGAATTCGCGTATCTGAAGCCAAAAACAGGGATTCTTCCATGTCTGAAATCCTCACCAAGTCACGAGCGCGAAATATATTTTATGGGGGATCTTTATTCTTCATAGTTATTTTCGTGGTGCTGACTTATCAAAGCCACCGATACATCGTTGATGTTTCCACTGCAGGTATGCCGCTCACCGATGAGGTCATTCTGGGCAAACACGTCTGGGAACGCCATAGCTGCATCAACTGTCACACCCTCCACGGAGAAGGCGCGTATTTCGCGCCAGAAGTCGGCAACGTAATGACCCGTTGGGGTGTCTTGGACGATCCCGAAGGTGCCTATGAAATTCTTGACGGTTGGATGAGTGCCCAGCCTTCAGGCGCTGAGGGCCGTCGCCAAATGCCGTTTTTCGAGATCAACGAACAGGAAATGCGCGGCCTTGCCGCGTTCCTGCGTTGGGCAGATCAAACCGACACACAGGGCTGGCCGCCCACTGATGCGGGCTAAGGAGCAAACCTATGAAATATCAATCTCAAAAAGTGGCTCTTGCCTACTTTGTCGTCGCAATGGCCCTGTTCGCCATTCAGGTTCTCGGAGGTTTGCTGGCTGGCTGGATTTACATCTCGCCCAACTTTCTGTCTGAACTTCTGCCGTTCAATATCATCAGGATGATCCACACCAATGCTTTGATCGTTTGGTTGTTGCTTGGCTTTTTCGGGGCCGCCTATTTTCTGGTGCCCGAGGAAAGCGAAAGGGAAATCTATTCGGTCAAGCTCGCCTATCTGCAACTGATCATTCTGGTGGTCGGCACGCTGGGTGCGGTCATAGGCTATGTGTTTCACATCCACGGTGGTCGCGAATTCCTTGAACAACCTGTCTGGGTCAAATTCGGCATCCTCGTCGCCGCGTTGATCTTTTTGTTCAACATTAGCATGACTGTTTTGCAGGGTCGAAAAACTGCAATCACTAATGTGTTGTTGACCGGTCTTTGGCTATTGTCGTTGCTGTGGGTGTTCGCATTCATCGTACCTGACAACCTGTCGCTGGACAAAATGTACTGGTGGTTTGTGGTCCACCTGTGGGTCGAAGCAACCTGGGAACTTGTCATGGCCGCCATTCTTGCCTTCCTGTTGCTGAAACTGACCGGCGTTGACCGCGAAGTCATCGAGAAATGGTTGTACATCATTGTTGCCACGGCCTTGTTTTCGGGCATCCTTGGCACGGGTCACCATTTCTATTGGATCGGCACACCGGGTTACTGGCAGTGGATCGGGTCGATCTTCTCGACATTTGAGGTCATCCCATTCTTCGCAATGATGAGCTTTGCCTTTATCATGGTCTGGAAAGGCAAGCGGAACCACCCAAACAAAGCTGCTCTTTTGTGGTCATTGGGCTCGGCGACGGTTGCATTCTTTGGCGCGGGTGTCTGGGGCTTCTTGCACACATTGCACGGGGTGAATTTCTATTCCCACGGCACCCAGATCACAGCGGCGCATGGCCACCTGGCGTTCTACGGGGCTTATGTGGCGATGAACCTGGCAATCTTTACCTACGCAATGCCAATCCTGCTGGGCCGCGCACCTTATAATCAGGTGCTGAATATGGTCAGTTTCTGGCTGATGACTGGTGGGATGGCGTTCATGACCTTTGTGCTGACATTCGCAGGCACCATCCAGACCCACATGCAACGGGTTGTCGGTGACTACTTTATGGACGTGCAGGACGTGCTGAGCATCTTCTACGTCATGCGCTTTGGTGCAGGTCTGTGCGTTGTTATAGGTGCGTTGTTGTTTATCTACGCAACACTAGTGCCGCGCGCGGAACTGTTCACTGAGGATGGTGATGACGCGGGGGTCGGAGAGAAAGCATGACAATGGAACCGCGCAATTTCGATCTGCCATTCTATCAGCCTGTTGCCGAAGAATGTGCGTTGTTCGAAACCGCCTATAAAAATGGTTTGCCCCTTCTTTTGAAGGGGCCGACCGGCTGCGGGAAAACTCGTTTTATTGAACACATGGCCGCGCGGACCGGGCGGCCACTTTATACAGTTGCCTGCCATGACGATCTGTCGGCGGCGGATCTTGTCGGACGCTATCTGTTGCGTGGCGGTGAAACCGAATGGGTAGACGGCCCGCTGACCCGCGCGGTGCGCGAGGGGGCGATCTGTTATCTGGACGAAATCGTCGAGGCGCGCAAAGACGTTACCGTGGTCTTGCATCCGCTGACGGACAATCGCCGGACCTTGATGCTGGACCGAACCGGCGAAGAACTGCATGCGCCCGCCGGGTTCATGTTGGTCGCCAGCTATAACCCCGGCTATCAGAACGTCCTGAAACGGCTGAAACCGTCGACCCGTCAACGGTTCCTGTCAATCTCGTTTGATTTCCCGAAACCTGCCGTGGAAACAGTGATTGTAGCGCAGGAAAGCGGGCTTGATGAATCCCGCGTCAAATCGCTGGTCCGTCTGGCGGGTCATATCCGCGCCCTATCGGGTATGGACCTTGAAGAGGGCGTATCCACCCGCTTGTTGATCTATGCAGCACAGTTGATTGCTGGTGGCATGAATGTCGATTTGGCGTTGCAGGCCGCCGTGATTGAGCCGCTGACTGACGAACCGGATGTTCAAAACGCTCTGCGCGATCTGATTACCGTGGTTTACGGATAGTCTGATGGCAATTCGCCCCCTTGATTTGATGGAGCCGGAAGAGACCGTAGGCAACCTGTGGCATGACTATGCCACAGGTGTCGGTGCGTCCGTCGAGCATTTGGAAACCTCGGTCCAACTGCCCGACGTGATGCCCAGTCTTGTGTTGATGTATCGTGCGCTAGGTGGTGGCGCGAATGTCGAACTGGGCGAGGCTGCGCTGACGGTGTCACCGCACCGTTTATCGATGAAGCGTAAACTGGGCACGGCGCAGGAACGTCTGCACCATCCCCGGTTTGACGGGGAACGCCTGCGTCTGGCACCGCAAATCAGCCGGTTTGACAACCCGCGCCGCAACCGCACGCTTTATCTATGGCTGGCGGCTTTGGCGGCGCATTCAGATATTGAACCGCGCCCCGAGGATGCGTTGCAGGCAGATATAGTTCAACTGACGCTGGCGCGCGACGCAATGGGGCGGGCTTTGGCCGCTTGCCCTGGACTGCGGTGGTTCTATCGCGATGTCAGCCAGGCCATTCTGGAAACCCGCAATCGCCCCATGTTGCCAAAATGGGAGGCTGCGATCGAGGCAGTTGCGCGTCATTTATTGGGCGCGCCCTGCCCCAATGACGCGGCCAACAATGCGATTCTAAAGGCGATGGATGATCCGGACGCACTGGCGGCCCTAACCGCCCCAATGGGGTATTTACCCTTTGCTCCGGTTGATCTGTGGCTGGCCATTGATGCACCCGGCGGTGGTAAATCTGACAGTCGCCTGGATGATGACGCGAAAACCGCATCCGCCCCCGAAACTGCAGGCAAAACCCGCAAAACCGCAAGCCGCGAGAACCGCGACGAGGCGAACCGCAGCGACAGCTTTATCCTGCATCGGTTTGAGGCGATCCTAAGCTGGGTCGAAAGCATGAACCTGAACCGCGATGTCGATGATGATGACGACGAAGAGGCGCAAAAGGCCGCTGACGATCAGGACCATATCGCCCTGTCCCGCCATGACCGCAAACTGGCCAGCAAACTGCGCCTGCATCTGGACCTATCGCCTGACGACGCCGAACATGAACGGTTGGCTGGGAAATACACCTATCCGGAATGGAACCACCGCAGCCGGTCTTATCTTCCTGATCATTGCCGTGTGCTGGATGCGATGGCTGATACCGACGCGCCGTTTCCGTTGATCCCCGACCCAAAACGCCTGCGCGAAGTACGCCGTCAATTCGAAGCTCTGCGCCCCCGCCGCATCCTGCGCCCGCGACAAATCGAAGGCACGGAACTGGATCTGGATGCTTTGATCGCTGCTCAAATCGACATCCGCGCCACGGGTCAGGCCAGTGACCGCATCTATCAAAGCCTGCGTCAGATTGAACGGGATTTGTCGGTCGCGTTTTTGCTGGATACGTCGCGATCAACTGAATCCGCTGTTGGCGACACCTGCGTGATCGACGTCGCCCGCGAAGCACTTGCCGCGCTTGCCGGAGGGATTGACGCCAGCGGTGACCGGTTGGGCATCTGGGGGTTTTCATCGCTCAAACACGACCGGGTATTTCTGAACCGCTGCAAAAGTTTCGATGACCCAATGACCCCGGATGTCACAAACCGCATTTGCGGCTTGCGACCTTGTCATTACACCCGCCTAGGTGCCGCGATCCGTCACATGACGGCGATGCTGGCCGAAGAGCAATCAGCCCGTAAACTGATGTTGGTGCTGACGGATGGCAAACCCAACGATCTGGACCATTACGAGGGTATTCACGGCATCGAAGACAGTCACATGGCTGTTCGCGAAGCCCGTCGCCAAGGCCATACGGTTCACGGCATCATCATCGACCAAGACGGTCAAGATTGGTTCACCCGCATCTTTGGCCGAGGTGGCTTTACCCTACTTCCTAACCCTGCCCGCCTGACACGCGCACTTCCAGATATCTACCGATCCCTCATCCAGGAGACCTGACATGACACGCCTATTCCTATTCCTGATCGCCTTTGCACCAGTATCAGCCCTGGCAGAGGCCTATGACCGCCCAATCCCACAGGCGCAAAGCGCAACAGCGGAATTCTGGTTTTTTATGGCATCTTTGACATTGCTTGCCGCACTGGGAGCAGTTGGATGGCTGGTCAAAAAACGCTGAACACTGGCTGGAGCGTCTGGCGCATTACGCTGGTACTTACTCCATTTGGGGTTGGAGCAATGGCGCTGAATGTGTTTTTTGCATCCCTCATCGGATCATGGGTCGGCTGGCCGGTTCTTGGACTTTGGCCATCGTTGATAATTGGTGCGGTGCTGGGCCTTCCGGCGACATATTGGTTTGCATGCCACATCAAAACGCTAATGCGAAAAGCCGACGAATCCCACGTGCGCGACGCCTGAGCAGCGAAAGGTTTGTTTGTGTATCTGCCCGATGACGGGCAGGTACTTTTCAGGTAGACCTTTGATTAGTCGACACATTCCAGCAGCATCGTTCCCGCACCAGTGTTTGAAATCGGGATGTGATAGTTTTGGTTAAGCACATTCACTTTTTCACCAAGTGCGCCCCGCATCATCATCCACATCAAAAACTCGGTGCCCTGCGCCCCAGCCTTTTCCACCAATTCGTGGCGGCTGATCTTGGTCAGCGCTTCGGGATCTGTGACGATTTTTTCCATGCACATTTCATCAAACTCACGATTGATGAAACCGGCGCGTTCGCCGTCAAGCTGGTGCGACAAGCCGCCGGTTCCCAGAACCACAACTTTCACATCCTCAGGATAGTTGCGAATGGCCTTGCCCAGTGACTTGCCGAAATCCAGCGCCCGTTTCAGAGTTGGAATTGGGTGCTGCACGGTATTGGCGCTGATCGGGATGGCGCGGGGCATGTTGGGGTTGTCGCCTAACCCCGGCCAGAACAGCTGCATCGGTACGGTAAAGCCGTGATCTACCGCGAGTTCCTGACAGGATGTGATGTCGAATTCATCCGCAACCATACCTTCGATGATGTGCCAGGAAAACTTGGGATCACCCTGAAATGGGGGAAGCGGTTTGAGACCCCAACCTTCGTCTTCATTGTGGTATTCATGTGCCGCCCCAATCGCAAAGGTCGGCATTTGATCGAGGAAAAATCCAAGCCCGTGGTCATTATAGATGTTAATCACAACATCGGGTTTGACCTTGGCCAGCCATTTGTGAATCGGCGGGTATGCGTCAAAAAACGGTTTCCAATACGGGTCTTCATAAAGCTCGTTTGCGATTGCATTGCCGACTGCCGGAATGTGGGATGTGGTTATGCCACCAAGTAATTTCGCCATGGTCAGTCTCCTTGCCGCAAAAGCTTTTCTTTAAATTCTTCGGTGGTCACGCCAGTTTGCTGGGCGCCAACGTCCTGAACCGAAAGTTTGAAAATCCCGGCAAACTTGGCGAGGTAATAGATGTTGCCCCCTGCTGCGATCATTTCAAGCACGTTCTTGTTTTCACAAGCTTGAATCTGGGCCTCGTTCAGATTGAACTTGGCATAATAGGCCATCGGATCAGCCAGATATTCTTCGCGCGCCGCGGCACTGTTGAAAGAATAACACATCTTGTTCAGCGCATAGCCTTTCATGGCCATTTCACCGTCAAACAACGTCGTGCCGGGTATTGGCGTATGGTGGTCAAATTCCTCGATAGACATGACTGTCCCTCTCTTACTTTGCCCAGTAAAGGCGCATTGGATTGTCCACGAGCAGCTTTTGCAATTGCTCAGGAGTGCGCGTGATGCGCGAAATATAATCGACCAGAACGCCGTCGTCCGGCATATGCGATTTCATGTTGGGGTGCGGCCAGTCGGTGCCCCAGATCACCCGGTCCGGGAATTGTTCAACTATGGCTGCTCCGAAATCAATGACATCATCATAAGGTGGCCCCGTTACGGTCAGCCGCTCAGGGCAGGTCACTTTTGACCAGATGTTTTCGTTCTCGGCCATCAGACGGACAAAGCGTTGAAAGTCAGGGTGATCGACACCCTTCGTCACGTCAGGTCGCCCCATATGGTCGACCACGATGATCGTCGGCAGTTGTTTCAAAAAGGGTTCAAGTTCTTCCAGATCCTGCGCTTCAAAGTAGACAACGATGTGCCAACCAAGCGTTTTGATTTTCTCTGCAATGCCAAGAAACACCTCTTTGGGGGTATCATCGACAAGGCGTTTGACAAAGTTAAAGCGTACACCACGCACGCCTACCCGGTCCATTTCTCGCAGTTCATCCATAGTAATATCAGGGCCAACGGTGGCGATACCGCGCGCAAGGTCACCTGCGGCCTTTAAAGCGTCAACTAACGCGCGGTTGTCTTTCCCGTGGCAGGTCGCTTGCACGATGACATTGCGCTGGAAGCCCAAAAAGTCACGCAGAGCAAACAGTTTGTCTTTGCCAGCGTCACAAGGCGTATATTTGCGGCCCGGCGCAAAGGGGAACTCATCTGCTGGCCCGAAAACATGACAATGCGCATCCACCGCCCCAACAGGAAGTGTCAGGTCGGGTTTCTTTGGGTTCGGATGATAGACAAGCCAATTGGCATCCATGACAATTTCCTAAACTGGGCAACCAAAGCCATCCGCAGTATTTTGTTCGTGCGGCGCGAGACATATCTTGCCCAGTTTAAGGCAAATGCCCATTTCAAACAATTCACGAGATATAATTTTTTGCTATAGAAGTCGCTAAGGTGGTCAATGACAGAATTACGATTGGATGGTGGAAAGCTTATTATGCACCGCTTGAAAACTGGATTACAGGCAAATCATCCATTCAGTTTTAGTAGGTTCGTTGGTTGTCTATTTCTTTTTCCAGGATTCGAACTACGCAGATAAAATTGGACCGAAAACACCTTAATAGATGACATATTTTTGCTAAAAAATCACAGTGCTATCGAAAAAACCAATATCATCGCCGGTGTTCGAAATTTACCAAATGTAGAATTGTCTGTATGTTCCTACTGTTCTAACCCCAAAACGCAATGGTCTCTGCCAGAGCATCATTGCCGTTTAAAACAAGTTAATCGAGGTCGAAAATGAGAATTTGCGTAGCGGGTGCCTATGGTGCTTTTGGGATCAAACATCTGGATGCACTGGCCGCCATCGACGAAGTTCAGGTCACATCTGTGATGGGACCAACACAGGCCAAAATCCAGGCGCTGGCCGCTGAACGCGGCATTGCACATGCGGCAACAGACCTTGCGGACTGCCTTGCGCGCGACGATGTGGATGCGGTGATTTTATCGACACCTACGCAACTTCACGCAGAACAAGCCATCGCTTGTATGCGGGCGGGCAAACCGGTTCTGATCGAAATTCCCATGGCCGACTGTCTTGCTGACAGTCAGGAAATCGTTCGTGTTCAGGAAGAAACCGGCGTGCTGTGCATGGCGGGTCAGGTGCGCCGATTTAACCCCAGTCATCAATGGATCAAGAACAAAATTGCAGCAGGAGAACTGAAAATCCAACAAATGGATGTTCAGACCTATTTCTTTCGCCGCACCAACACCAATGCCAAAGGCGAGGCGCGCAGCTGGACCGACCACCTGTTATGGCACCATGCCTGCCACACGGTTGATCTGTTTCAGTACCAGACCGGTGAAACCGTTGCCAAGGCGTTTGGACTACAGGGTCCGCTGCATGCCGACCTTGGGATTGCGATGGATATGGCCATCGGAATGAAGACACCGGACGGTGCGATCTGCAACTTGTCCCTGTCCTTCAACAACGAAGGCCCGTTTGGAACCTTCTTTCGCTACATCTGCGATAACGGCACCTATCTGGCCCGCTATGACGACCTGTATGATGGCAACGAAAACCAGATCGACTTGTCTGACGTAGCGGTTTCCAACAACGGCATCGAACTGATCGACCGTGAATTCATTGCTGCAATCACCGAAGGGCGCGAACCGAATGGTTCTGCCCGGCAGGTTCTTGCCGCGATGCAAACGCTCGACATGATCGAACAATCACTCGACTAGCTATCAGGGAAAGCAATACAGATTGCTTTCCCTTTACTGCCGGTTTCAGAACGGCAATCCAACATAGTTCTCGGCCAGCGATTTAAGTGCGAATTCTGACGACAACAGATACTCCATCTCCGTATCCTGAAGGCGATTGTCATAGTCGATATTGTCTGGGAATTTGTGCAAAAGCGTGGTCATCCACCAGGAAAAACGCTGTCCCTTCCAGACCCGTGCAAGGGCGCGTTGGGAATATGTATCAATCCCGGTATCGTCACCCTTTTTGTAGTGATCCAACAGCGCGTGATAGAGGTAATAGATATCCGAGGCCGCACTGTTCAGCCCGCGCGCACCGGTTGGTGGCACGATATGGGCCGCGTCCCCTGCCAGGAACAAATTGCCGTAACGCATTGGCTCGGCCACGAATGAGCGTAGCGGCGCAATGCTTTTTTCGATTGAAGGACCAGTTTCCAGCTTGGCCGAAACCTCATCAGGCAACCGGCGTTTCAGTTCGGCCCAAAAAGCATCATCCGGCCAGTTTTCGACAGTATCAGTCAACGGCACTTGAATATAATATCGACTCAGAACCTGCGAGCGCAATGAGCACAACGCGAACCCCCGGTCATGGCGCGAATAGATCAATTCCGATGAGACGGGCTTGGTTTCAGACAAAACCCCCAGCCAGCCAAAGGGATACACCCGCTCATATTCTTTGATCTTGTCGATTGGCATCGATTTGCGCCTGCCCCCGTGAAACCCATCAG
>PIVL01001025.1 GCA_003354145.1 Paracoccaceae bacterium | reverse complement strand
CCTGATCGCTCCAAAATATGTCAAGCCGTTTGTAAAACGCAGCAAGAGTGATGCGATTGACGCTGAAGCCATTTGTGAAGCGGCCCTGCGACCAACGATGAGGTTTGTGCAGGTTCGAAGCGAAAATAATCAGGCTGCAGGCCTGGCATTCAAAGCACGGGATCTGTTGGTTAGGCAACGCACGCAGCTCATAAATGCCTTGCGCGGCCACCTGTCCGAGTTCGGTTTTGTTGTTGCGAAGGGCCCAACGCATGTACGTAAGCTTGTGGCTGCGGTTGAAGACGGAGATATTGAGTTGCCAGAAATATCACGCCCTCTCTTGAGCATTCTCGTTGATACACTTGAGGCTTTGAATGTCCGTATCAGGCAGTTGGAAGCCCGAATTGCACAGCGTGCAAAAGAGGATGAAACATGTCGTAGGCTGACCACGATACCAGGCGTTGGTCCAATTATTGCAACAGCGATAGCTGCACTTGCTCCACCACCTTCGACATTTAGACGGGGACGCGATTTTGCGGCGTGGGTAGGCTTAACGCCACTCCAGCACTCAACTGGCGGCAAGCAGCGACTAGGGCGAACGTCAAAGATGGGAAATCGAACGTTGCGGCGGCTCCTCATTATTGGAGC
>PIVL01001024.1 GCA_003354145.1 Paracoccaceae bacterium | reverse complement strand
TTGCCGTCCGTTTCGCGGCGAGACTCGATCCGGCCAAAAGCCTTCAGGCCGGGAAATTCATGGTATTGTGCCAATCCCTTGGCCGAAACCACCGCCCCGATTCGGGTCTCCCTTCGACCGTGCCCCATCTCTTGTTGGCACGCGACCGGGTGATCCGATGAGACCTTGCTGAAACAGGATCGGGCGTCGGACAGCAGCGAATCCTGATTGGCCTTTAGGGCCAGGCAATAATCGCCACCACCGCCGATGATTTTGGCAACCGTGCGGCGATTGCAATGCAGCGCGTCCGCCGTCACGACCTTGCCTCTCAGTTTGATAAGCCCAAGGATTTCCCGCGCCGCTTCCAATTCACCGCCCTTGTCGGCAGTCACTGTGGCCAGCGTCAAGCGCAACCGCGCGGCATAAGCCGAGACCATCATCCGGGTGCGCGCACTCTCGCCCTTGTCGCGCGCGCCCCGCAACGCCTTGCCGTCAATCGCGATCACATCGCCTTCGCCAAGAAGGGCCGTGATCTGCGTCAGCACCCGCCCGAAGGCCGCATCCAATGCCTTCGGGTCGATCATCCGGAACACCGTCGAAAAGGTGTCATGCGACGGGATCGAACGCTTGAGTTTCAGGAAGTCCCTGA
>PIVL01000466.1 GCA_003354145.1 Paracoccaceae bacterium | reverse complement strand
TTGCCGGATGCGTCGTTGTCGACAGCCACAAGGCAAGGAACGCCACCACCTTTGGCATATTCGCCGCGCACGGTGTGGCCAGGACCCTTGGGGGCCATCATGATCACGTCAACGCCGGGTTTTGCTTCGATCAGGCCAAAGTGAATGTTCAAACCGTGGGCAAATGCCATCGCCGCGCCGTCGCGCAGGTTGTCATGCACATATTTCTTGTAGGTTTCAGCCTGCAATTCGTCGGGCATGGTGAACATGATCAGATCGCACCATGCGGCGGCTTCTGCGATTCCCATAACGGTCAGGCCTTCAGCTTTGGCTTTGGCTGCGGATGCAGAGCCTTCGCGCAGAGCAACAACAAGGTTCTTGGCGCCGCTGTCGCGCAGGTTCAGCGCATGGGCGTGGCCCTGCGAGCCATAGCCCAGAATGGCAACTTTGGTGTCTTTGATCAGGTTAATATCGCAATCGCGATCATAATATACACGCATGGTGGCGGTCCCTTTATAAATGACTGACTGGAATAGGGTTTATCCTATCTGACGTCGGTTGCGATCCCGTCTGCGATGAATTATCCTTAGTTTAGTGAATTATCATTCTTAAAAACTACAAAACGTGTAATTTTCATGCTTGATGACATCGACAGACGCATATTGCGCCAATATCAGGCCCAACCGGACCTGACGACAAATGAACTGGCAGATCGCTGTGGTCTGACCGCGGCCACTTGCTGGCGTCGGCTGGAAAAGATGCAATCCGCCGGAATGATCCTTGGGCACGAGGCTGTGATTGACTGGGCGGCACTGGGCTACGCGGTTGAGGTCAGCCTGCGGGTGACGCTTGACAAAACCCAACCGCGTGCCTTTGACGAATTTGTTGCCGCGGCGCGATTGATCCCTGAAGTTCTGGAAATACAGACTTTTCTAGGCCGGGTTGATGTCCGCCTGTCTGTAATCGCTCGGGACATGGCACAATATCAGGACGTATATCGCGGTCGTATTCTAACTTTGCCGCATATCGCTGATATCGAGGCGTTGATGCATATTGCCCGTCTCAAAAGCAACGAGGCGCTGCCGATATGATGGATCTGGACGACATAGACCGGCGCATTCTGCAGGCGTTATCTCGGGACGCCACACTTAGCGCCGGGGCCTTGGGCCGACGATTTGGCCTATCTCAACCCGCGACATGGCGGCGGGTAAAAAGGTTACAGGACGCGGGTGTTCTTAAGGGTCGGCGATTGCGCTTGAACGCCGAGGCGTTGGGGTTTGGCGTCACTGTGTTTCTTGGCGTCAAACTGGCCCGCAAAGGGCATGTCAGCCTCGCCGACTTTGAACGTGCCGTCAGTGCCATCCCCGAGGTCCAGACGGTCGAGCATGTGTTGGGTATGTACGACTACCGCCTGCGCGTAGTGGCGCGCGATTTGCCTGATTTTGAGCGTGTTTTGCGACGCCGTATCATGACGTTACCGGGGGCAGGCGAGGTTGAAGCAAACGTACTGCTTAGCGAAGAGCGTTTGCCGGGGCCAATCGGCGCGGATTGATACAAAATCCCTTTGCCAATCCCCTACCGGGCAGGCTATTTCAAAGACAATTCCCATAAAGGAGACTGCCATGCCTGCGTTGCTTGATACTGTTGACCCTAACGGCCTCGAAGAATTCTCGGTTGTGTTTACCGACCGCTCACTGAATCATATGTCGGGTGCATTCCAGCAGGTGATGCGCGACATCTCGGAAATGTTGAAAGACGTCTATAATGCGGATTCTGTTGCCCTGATCCCCGGAGGCGGTACCTTTGCAATGGAGGCTGTGGCCCGGCAATTCGCTAAGGATGCCAAGGTGTTGGTGGTGCGCAATGGCTGGTTCTCATATCGCTGGAGCCAGATTTTAGAGACCGGCGGAATATCGGCCAGTGCGACCGTGATGAAGGCTCGCCAGACTGGCAACTCCAGCCCGTCGCCGTTTGCACCTGCCCCAATAGAAGAAGTTGTTGCGGCAATCCGCGACTCGCGGCCTGACATGGTCTTTGCACCGCATGTTGAAACTGCGTCAGGGGTGATTCTGCCGGAAGACTATGTCACCGCAATGGCCGCCGCCGCCCATGAGGTTGGCGCGCTGATGGTTCTGGATTGCATCGCCTCGGGCTGTATTTGGGTTGATATGGCGGCCACGGGTGTTGATGTACTGATTTCCGCGCCGCAAAAGGGCTGGAGTGCCTCGCCAAGTGCCGGGCTGGTGATGATGTCCCCCCGTGCCGAAACGCGGTTGGAGGAAACCAATTCTGACAGTTTCGCCATTGATCTGAAGAAATGGCGTCAGATCATGGTGGCCTTTGAAAATGGCGGTCATGCCTATCACGCCACAATGCCCACAGATGCGCTGCGCGGGTTCCGCGACACTATGCTGGAAACGCGGGACTATGGGTTTGAGAAACTGCGCGACGCACAATGGGCGCTGGGCAACGGCGTGCGCGCGATGCTGGCCGACAAAGGTGTGACCTCGGTCGCAGCAGACGGCTTTGGTGCGCCGGGGGTTGTGGTTAGCTATACGCGGGATGGCGATATTCAAAACGGCAAGAAATTCGCCGCGTTGGGTATGCAGATCGCGGCCGG
>PIVL01001023.1 GCA_003354145.1 Paracoccaceae bacterium | reverse complement strand
CACAGTCGAGACATGCTAGTGTTATTGCAAGCATTGCTTCTAATAACCTTTTGGGTTGTCCGATCAGCGGCAGCATGCTAGTGTACACCTGCCGCTACTTGCCGCTACACTTGCCGCTATTTGCTGCTACACTTGCCGCTACACTTGCTGCTACTACTACTGCTACCTACTACTACTGCTACTCCTACTACTCCTACTACTACTACTACCCAACACTACTAAATTCGGAGGTATTGCAGAAGATTGTCTTCTAAGCGTCTCTGCTGTAGGCGCACCAAGTGAACGATAACAGAACAATCACGGACGCTATCTGTCCAAGTGTCGAAAGGCTGTCGTGATCAAAACGCATCTAGCAACACGTGCTCGTTTGCATGTCACATGACGTGTGCACCCTAGTAATTCGTGTTCAGTTGTGCACGCACACGCAGACATCATCACCTGAGCTTACACACGAACGCCTACACGTGACAAGTGTTGTTCAAACAAACGGTTGTGCTCGAGCCAAATGTGATAGCTTCATTTCGGGCCAGCTTGCAATGGGGAGTGTGGGGGACGATTATCGATGCCCTCTGTGTGGAAGGAGAGGCATGGGCGGTTATGCCATCGACGGCATTAATTTTCCTATATGCA
>PIVL01000465.1 GCA_003354145.1 Paracoccaceae bacterium | reverse complement strand
AAGTTCTCCTGGGCCGTTCTGGCAGACAGACGATTGCCCTTTTTTGATACAAAAAGTGCGTTTTGCTCTTGTGCACCGAACACCTTCGTTCTCATCAACAACCAGCTTTGGATCATTTGAGCCACATCTGATATTAACGGCAGCACCCGTTGACGTCGGCCTTTGCCGTGAATCGTAATAATCTGCTTTTTCATGTTGATATCTTCAAGATTGATGGCAAGGGCCTCGCCGATCCGAAGCCCCAGCCGGTAAAGCAGGCTATAGAGCAGGGAATCCCGATACCCCAAGATGCTGTAGCAATCTATGCTCGATAACAGCTGTTTTACCTCCTCGGCTGTAAGGGTCTGGTACGGACCCGTGTACGGCTGTCGTGCTCTAGATAGATATTCAACCGGCAGATCATCGGCGCCGTCAACTTGCCTGAAACGAAGGTATTTTATGTAACTTCGAATCGATGAGATTTTTCTGTTAATCGCACCGGCACCGTTGTCTCTGTCATATTTAAGCCACACGATAAATGCCAGGATGGCATCGCCGTTAATATCATGACAACCGGTTTGATGACAGAATCGGGAAAATAGATTCAGATCCCGCCGGTTGGCCTCCACCCCTGATAATTGGTGATTGAATACCTGGTGTCTTTCATCAAGATACTGCTGAAGATTTTGATCGAAATTATGCAGTTTTAATATTGTCATTGCCCCGTTCTCCTTATCTATCCGGATTGCCGATATGATTTTCAAGAAGTTGTTTAGCCGCTTCAACGGTTACGTGGATATAGATGCAGGTTTCGGTTTCATCATCATGGCCCAGCATTTCTTTTATGTCTTCAATGGGCACACCGGCTTCGAGCATCTGGGTTGCAAACGTGTGCCGGAACATTCTCGGTGACACTTTTTTGCCGACTCCAACTCCATTGGCATGGTGACGGATCATGTCGACAAGGGCGGACTGACTCAGTGCTCTTTTCGGGCTATTGGCGGTATGCTGATTGTTGGTCAGGGCGTAAAATAGCGGTTCATCGGCACCGCCGCCCATTTTTTTATGATATCCTCGCATATCCTCCCATAGCCGGTCATTTAGAAACAGCAGACGCTGCTTGCCGCCCTTGCCCTTTCTAACCAATAGAGTGCCCTGATCAAGATCAATATCGGCCCATTTTAAGGCGCACAATTCGGCGGACCGAAGTCCCGTACACCAAAGAATCACTGCCATCGTATAGTTGCGAAAGCCGTCATCGGTGCCGGTATCAAATGCGTTGATGAATTTAAAGCATTGATCAACGGTTAGGTATTGTTGTTCCGGGGCCGGACGGCAAATCAGTTCAGGCAAAGACGCCGCCGGATTTTTCGGGATCATCCCGTAGTCGAATAGATATTTATACAATGTGCGAAAGGCGCAAAGCTCCTTTCGGATCGTGCCATTTCCAATGCCTTGTTGCTGTCTGAAAACAATCCAGCAAAGAAAATCATCAGCAACCGCATTGGCCATGGGCCGGTGCCTTTGATTTTGTATATAATCGTCCCATAAACGGCACATACGCTGATGAAATTTTATGGTTCGCTGGGCAAAGCCGCAGATCTGTTTCAAATAATCGATGTAGGCTTTAATCCATGGCGTCTGTTTCATGTCAGGCTCCTTAAAACTGTTTTGTGGTAGGCATGCAGGTTCATCAGCCCACGGAAACGTTTGGCACTAAGATGGGTATAAACAGCAGTGGTGGTAAGCTTGTGGTGGCCCATCAAAGCCTTGGTGATCGTCTTTCCATGACGATCTGAAGCATGCACCGCAAAGGTGTGCCGCAGCATGTTACAATTTATTTCCACATCAAGTCCCGCATCCTGTCCGGCTTTTTTTATCAGCCGTTGTACCCAGCTTTTACTGACCGGCTGGTTGCGGTTGTTAAGAAAAAGCGCGCAGTGATCATCGCTGCGATCGGCCAGATATTCTGAGATCATCGAAGTCAGTGATGCGTTCAACGCTGCTTTGCGGTACCCGGCCCCTTTGGTCAGTTCAAAAACATAGCCGTCTGATTCAAAAAAATGATCTCTTTTTAATGCTGCCACTGAAAACGGACGCATCCCGGTGCTGCAAATAAGGCCGACGATGGCAAACTCCCTGTTGTTCAGCTTTTGGGCCGCGCTGTGCAGCAGCGTCTTTAGCTGAGTCTCTGACAGATATCTGGGCAGTTGGCTGCGCGGCGACATTTTCGGATGCCTCAGCGGCCTGGCTGGATTATCAGGTAAAATACTTCGTAAAACCAGAAAGGCGCCAAACTTTCGAAGGCTCCACACAACGGCTTTGATAAGATTCGGGCCAAGGCCTGTACCCCGGTATTTTACATACCCCAGCAGGAATTCGGAGCTGATCTGCTCAACAGTTATCGATTTTTGCTGGCAATAATTTGCAAATTCGTGTAAATAACGGCTAAGTTCCTTAATCGTTGTTTTTGCGATTCCACGCTCTGTTTCAAGTTCAATACAATCGTTGACAAGTTCGAAGATCATAACTTTAAACCTCCTTTACCCAGTTGTGGTAGCCCAACGCTATAAATGCCCAAGGCAACCTGTAACGCTTCATCTATCAGCTCAATTGATTCTTATA
>PIVL01001022.1 GCA_003354145.1 Paracoccaceae bacterium | reverse complement strand
ATCGGGCAGCAGCGGTCCCGTGTGGCACACGCAGCGCGCGTCGCCGCACAGACGCCCCCGCCCTCGCCGGTCCAGCCGATCCTGTACGACCAGAACTGCGGCTGCCCCGAGCTGTTCCAGCACCCGCGCGATGCACACGGCACTCGCGAGCGACCGATGGCGGCCACGGTGGCAGATGCACTGCACGATCACGACCCACTCTGACGGCGGATGGTCGTTGTCCTGCGCGATGAGCTCGAGTCGCTCCAATATCTCTCTCCACGGCAGCCACGTGAAGAACGGCAGGCCATGCAGCAGCGAATGCAGGAACCGTCGCTGCACGTCGGGATGTCGGCCGTCATGTCGCGGGTGTACGGTGCCCGGCAGCACACGCGCGGCAGCGTCAATGCCCGCGAATATCGCGTCGCATCGCAGGCGCAACGTCGCAACTCGTCTGAAGGTGCCATGCGGCAGGAACCTCGTAGGGAAAGTCCTGTCCAGCTGGTCTCGTACGTTGCCGACGACCACGAAGGCGCGCAGGCCTGTGAGCGGCAGCTCCCGCACGGGCGCGGGCCCCGCCGTCGTGTAGCGCATCACGACGAAGCCGCGGGGCAGCCTGAGCGCAAACGGCCACCACCACGGCATTCCAGCG
>PIVL01001021.1 GCA_003354145.1 Paracoccaceae bacterium | reverse complement strand
TTGTCCGCGCTGCGTGGGCGAGCTCGGCCCACTTGCCGAGCGCTGCTGCACTTGGTGTTTTGGCTACGCGTGTCCTTCGCACTTGAGTGCCGACGATGCCCCGCCTCCGCTGCCGACCCGCGAGGGCGCCTCGCCCGCGCTGCCGCTTCCCTGGCTGCGACGCGGCCGTGCCTCGGCAGCCCATTCTGATGCGCCGTTACTGTGTGCTGCATGCGTTGCTTCGCGCTCAGCGAGCTCGAGCACGCGCGAGCCTGCGCCGGTGTCCGCGCGACGTCTCGGGAGATCGTCGGTTGGCATGCGCGGTCGAGCAGTGCGGGCGCCGGTCCGTGCAGCGGGCGGCCGATGGTACGTCGTTGTGCAAGCGCCACATGCGACTGGCCACGAGCGGCTACGCGAGAGCTACGGGCGCCTCGCGAGCCGAGCTGGTATTATGCGGAGCACAGCGTCGAGCCCGATGCGCCGAGCACATGTGCGAGATGCGCGGCTGCAAGCGCGCGGCCGACGGCACTATGCGCTGTTGGCGCCATCATGCGGCTCTTACGTCCTTGCATCGCGAGCCTCTCTACACGCGGCTGATAGTGATGGCCGCGGACCGTCAGCGGCGACCGTGCGTTGTGCCCGGCTGCCAGCA
>PIVL01000464.1 GCA_003354145.1 Paracoccaceae bacterium | reverse complement strand
GATCCTGCCCGGTGTAGCGCCTAGTAGATGCGCACGGTTTTGGGGCCTTAGCTCAGCTGGGAGAGCGCCTGCATGGCATGCAGGAGGTCAGGAGTTCGATCCTCCTAGGCTCCACCAAAACCCCTCATAATTTGTAAAAGCCTGACGCGTCTTGCCGTGGCATCAAGGTTTGTAGTTTTCAACTCGGATTTACTGAGTGAATACATCAGGCAAAGCTTTGAATTCGCAAACTTTGAACATTTCACGCGAGATTTTCGCATGATCGGCGTTTATTCACGCCTATACCCGTATATTTTCATGGAAACCTACCCAGATTGCGCGTTTCACGCATGCGTTTTCAGCTATCAGGGATTGAATCACGACAGGAGTGGACTTCGATGAGTAAAAATATGCACGTCTATCAAATTATTGCCCGCGCGTCCTGCGACCACGGAGTCGACACGATGTTTGGGCTGATGGGCGACGCCAACTTATTCATGGTGGATAGTTTCGTGCGCGACTGCGGTGGTCGGTTTGTCCCGGCGGCGCATGAAGGCAGTTCGGTGCTGATGGCGCTAGCCTATGCCCATGTCGCAGGGAAAGTAGGCGTTGCGACAGTGACCCATGGCCCGGCGTTGACCAATTGCATAACCGCGCTGACCGAAGGCGCACGGGGGCATATTCCCATAGTTGTTCTTGCCGGAGACACGCCCGTGGACACTCCACGTCACCTACAAAGTATTGACCAGCGAGAGCTTGTCAAAGCTTCTGGCGCCGGGTTTGAGCAAGTGCGCGCACCTGACACCGTTAGCAAGGACGTCGCGCGCGCTTTCTATCGGGCGCAGGTAGAACGCCGTCCTATCGTATTGAACATGCCTGTCGACTTCATGTGGCGCGAGGCCAGCCATGAGACTCGTGTGCTGGACGTGTTCACTGCGCCGGGTGGCGTGGCCCAGGGTGACACTTTGGACGAGGCTATTGGCATGATCGCCTCGGCACGCCGTCCACTGATTCTTGCTGGTGGCGGAGCAATCGCGGCGAAGGATATGTTGATTCGACTCGCTGACCGGCTGGAGGCACCGCTTGCTACGACGTTGAAAGCCAAAAGCTTGTTCAACGGCCATCCCTACAACATTGACATTTTCGGGACACTTTCCACGCCTGCCGCCTATGACTTGATCGCCAGATCGGATTGCATTGTCTGCTTCGGCACCGGATTGCACGACTTCACCACTGACGGCGGCAAGTTGATGAAGAACAAGCGGGTGGTTCAGGTAGATATCGAACCCACTGCCATTGGCGGAGGGCTGCACCCAGACGCGGCACTTGTTGCAGATGCTGGCCTGACTGCTGAAACCATTCTTTATTGGCTGGATGAGGCAGAGATCCCGTCTAGCGGCTTTACCCGTGACCTGGATATCGAGACGCTCACCCTGCACCCTACTGAACCTGACAAGACCGCCAAAGGATGTGTGAACTATGTCCACGCGCTAGAGCGACTTGAAGAGGCGCTTCCAAAAAATCGTGTTCTCGTTACCGATGGCGGGCGGTTCATGACTGAGGTCTGGTGCCGTATCTCTGTTCCTGATCCACAAAGTTTCGTCGCTACAACGAATTTCGGCTCGATCGGGATTGGCCTGCAAGAAGCCGTCGGTGCGGGTTTGGCCGCACCGGACAGGCCAGTGGTGCTTTTTACCGGCGATGGTGGTTTCATGATGGGTGGGATCAACGAATTCAACACTGCCGTCCGCCTTGGGCTTGATCTCATCGTTATCGTCGCGAACGACTCTGCCTATGGCGCAGAACATATCCAGTTTCTTGACCGGAAAATGGACCCAAGCCTGACGGAATTCCATTGGCCCTCTTTTGCCGAGATCGCCACGTCGCTAGGCGGGCAAGGGATCAAAGTGCACACAAAAGAGGAACTGGAAACCGCGATTGCCGCGCTTGAAACCCGCGAAGGTCCTATCCTGATCGAACTCCGGCTTGACCCGCACGACGTGCCGCGCATGCGTATCTGACAAGCCGTCAGCGCCCTGACAGTTTCTAAAAACACGAGCTCCTGAGATTCCTTCTTATCGCACTGGAACTTTCATACGCCTGTTCGTACGCCCTTCCGAGTTTATAACAAATCCGGCTCGATCCATCCGTTCGCCGCAGATGTCACGAGATGTAGGCCCCGGTCGTCTTTTGACACAAAGACACTTAAGCGTTGATATAAACTGCCAAGAGCAATTTGAAGGTATCTGGTGAAAACCAAACTTTGTGCATCGTTGGAATTGTTGGTTCAGCCAGCCTGAGTCCCTACCCCATCACCCCACGTCGACCCAGATTCAGCCCTGCGATCAACAAAACCACCAGTGTGGCCTTCTTAAAGGTGGCCTGATCTATTCGCGCTTGCAGCCGCAATCCGATCTGCATTGCCAACACAGCAGGCACCAACAGAAACACCGAGAATGGCAGTGTTTGCAGCCGCATAACACCGGACCCAATATGAGCGCCTAACAGCGCCACGGCTCCAAGCCCATAAATTACCCCCTGCACGCGAATATGTTCATCTTTGGGTGTGTTCAGCGCCGTCAGATAAGCCACAGTCGGCGGCCCCCAGACCCCTGACATCCCGCCAATGAAA
>PIVL01000463.1 GCA_003354145.1 Paracoccaceae bacterium | reverse complement strand
GGAATGAATTGGCAGGATGTCGAAGTGTTGACTAATATGGGAATCAATTGGAAAGACATGGATGTGCTGAGTAAGATAGGATTAAATTATGAAGATGTGATGGTTATGAGTGAAGCAGGAATAAATTTTAGTGATGTATCTGTGCTTAGTGAGAGTGGAATAAATTTTGATGATGTAGTTGTGCTTAGTGAGAGTGGGATTAATTTTGATGATATAGAAGTGCTTAGTGAGAGCGGGATAAATTTTGATGATGTGATGGTGCTTAGTGAGAGCGGAATAAATTATGAAGATGTGGTGATATTGAGTGAGATAGGAATGAATTGGTTAGATATAGATGTGATGAGTAATATGGGAATAAATTGGAATGATATAGAAGTGTTGAGTGAGACAGGGATAAACTTTGATGATGTAGAGGTTATGAGTGAGAGTGGAATAAATTTTGATGATGTGATGGTGCTTAGTGAGAGTGGGATAAACTTTGATGATATTGAAGTTATGAGTGAGAGTGGAATAAACTTTGATGATGTTATGGTGTTGAGTGAGAGTGGAATAAACTTTGATGATGTAGAGGTTATGAGTGAGACAGGGATAAATTTTGATGATATAGAAATACTTACAGAAGCGGGAATAAACTTTGATGATATTGAGGTGCTTAGTGAGACAGGGATAAACTTTGATGATGTGATGGTGCTTAGTGAGAGTGGGATAAATTTTGATGATGTGATGGTAATGAGTGAGATAGGAGTAAATTGGAATGATCTAGAGGTAATGACAGAGACAGGAGTGAATTGGGATGGGTTAGGATATTTAACAGATGCAGGAGTAAACTGGACGAACTTATCACAGTTTACCAAAGCGGGAGTAAACTGGGATGACTTATCTTTATTAGCAGGATCAGGGGTAAATTGGAGTGATTTTAAAGTAATGACTGAGATAGGAATAAACTGGTCAGATATGATGGTTAAGACAGAAGCAGGGATCAATTGGAATGATGTAGAGGTTATGAGTGAGACAGGAATAAACTTTGATGATATTGAAGTGTTGAGTGAGAGTGGAATAAACTTTGATGATGTAGAGGTGTTGAGTGAAACAGGGATAAATTTTGATGATGTGATGGTGATGAGTGAAGCAGGGATAAATTTTGATGATGTAAGAGTGTTGAGTGAGAGTGGGATAAATTTTGATGATGTGATGGTGCTTAGTGAGAGTGGAATAAATTTTGATGATGTAGAAGTTATGAGTGAGAGCGGGATAAATTTTGATGATGTAGTAGTGCAGAGTGAGATAGGAATAAATTATGAAGATATAAGTGTGATGAGTAATATGGGAATAAATTGGAATGATATGGAAGTCCTTAGTGAGACAGGGATTAATTTTAATGATATAGAAGTTATGAGTGAGAGCGGGATAAATTTTGATGATGTCGAGGTGCTTAGTGAGAGTGGAATAAATTTTGAAGATGTGATGGTGCTTAGTGAGAGCGGAATAAATTATGATGATGTGGTGCTCTTGAGTGAGATAGGAATGAATTGGCAGGATGTTAGAGTGTTGACGAATATGGGAATAAATTGGAGAGACATCGATGTCTTTAGTAAGACAGGAATAAATTTTGATGATATTGAGGTTATGAGTGAAGCGGGAATAAATTTTAATGATGTGATGGTGCTTAGTGAAACAGGAATAAACTTTGATGATATTGAGGTGTTGAGTGAGAGTGGAATAAACTTTGATGATGTGATGGTGCTTAGTGAGAGTGGAATAAACTTTGATGATGTAGAGGTAATGAGTGAGAGTGGGATAAACTTTGATGATGTTATGGTGCTTAGTGAGAGTGGAATAAATTATGATGATGTGGTGGTGTTGAGTGAGATAGGTCTTAATTGGCAGGATGTTGAAGTGTTAACAAATATGGGAATCAATTGGAGAGATATAGATGTAGTTAGTAAGACAGGAATAAATTATGCAGATGTAGAGATATTTAGTAAAGCGGGAATAAACTTTGATGATCTTATGGTGCTTAGTGAGAGTGGTATCAATTTTGATGATATCGAGGTGCTTAGTGAGAGTGGAATAAATTTTGATGATGTGATGATGATGAGTGAAGCGGGAATAAACTTTAGTGATGTATCAGTGATGAGTGAAGCGGGAATAAATTTTGATGATGTGATGGTGCTTAGTGAGAGTGGAATAAATTTTGATGATGTGAGAGTGTTAAGTGAAGCAGGAATAAACTTTGATGATGTGGTAGTGCTTAGTGAGAGAGGAATAAATTATGAAGATCTGAATGTGTTGAGTAATATGGGAGTTAATTGGAAAGATGTGATGGTGTTGAGTGAGACAGGGATAAACTTTGCAGATATCGAAGTCTTTAGTGAAGCAGGAATAAATTTTGATGATGTAGAGGTGTTGAGTGAGAGTGGAATCAACTTTGACGATGTAATGGTGCTTAGTGAGAGCGGAATAAATTATGATGATGTGGTGCTCTTGAGTGAGATAGGAATGAATTGGCAGGATGTCGAAGTGTTGACTAATATGGGAATCAATTGGAAAGACATGGATGTGCTGAGTAAGATAGGATTAAATTATGAAGATGTGATGGTTATGAGTGAAGCAGG
>PIVL01001020.1 GCA_003354145.1 Paracoccaceae bacterium | reverse complement strand
GCGAATATGGTGCCTTAAAATGCGTTATATGGTGTATTATATACATTACTACATCCTCATATTCTTGTTCCAATTGTATTTTGACTTTTGCTTCGACTTTTGCTTCTGACTGTATGTTGGCTTGTTATAATTATGACTGTTGGTCTGATTGTTACTTTCACCTTCTGCTTTACTATCGCCTTCATCGTTTGAAGAGGGGTATTCTTCCCTAGCTTCCTGTAGTAGTTTTTCAACTGCTTTTCTGTTGTCAGGAACTTTTTTACTGTCTTCTTCTATAGCACCCTTACTAAAAAGTGCGGTCAAGGAGGCAAGACCAGCAGCGGCAATGGTAGCTATACCTCCTGTAGCGACAGTGGAGGCAATTGCTGCAGCAGCAATACCCCCGGTACCTAGTCCCATGGCCATCCCCCCGAGCATATTTACGTCTCCTTGTTTTTCAGCTTTAGCTTCTAAGTAAATTCTTTCTTGAAGATTAAGTTTATCAATAATATACTTTTGGCGTTGTTTGTTTCTTTTTATACGTCGGTCTCTCTTCTCACATTCCATTTTTTGTCTCTTGACTTCATCCTTGGTTTTTTGGACCTCAGCTTCAGCCTCGATTTTTTGTCTCTTGGCTTTAGCTGCTATTCTATCA
>PIVL01000462.1 GCA_003354145.1 Paracoccaceae bacterium | reverse complement strand
TCGCCGGAACCAATGGCAAAGGATCAACGCAGGCGATGATCCGTGCGGGGCTTGAAGCTGCTGGAAAAACGGTTCACGCTTATACCTCACCGCATTTGGCACGGTTCCATGAACGTATCCGCGTGGCGGGCACCTTGATTTCTGAGCCTGACCTGACAGCACTGCTTGATGAATGCTATGTCGCCAATAACGGCGAAACCATAACCTATTTTGAGATTACGACGTGCGCAGCCCTTTTGGCCTTTGCCCGCACCCCCGCAGATTACACATTGCTTGAAGTTGGGTTGGGTGGTCGGTTGGACGCCACCAATATACCCGAGAAACCGGCGTTGACCGTAATCACCCCAATCTCGATCGACCATGAACAGTTTCTGGGAAATACGCTGGCGAAAATAGCAACTGAAAAGGCCGGGATTCTAAAGCGTGGCGTGCCCTGTATCGTCGGTCCGCAAACGGATGAGGCGATGGAAGTGATTGAGGCCACAGCTGCCCGGCTTGGCGCGCCGATTTTGGCATATGGTCAGCATTGGCATGTGGGAACCGAACACGCACGCCTGGTCTTTCAGGACGAAACCGGCCTGCTTGATCTGCCATTGCCGGTGCTGCCTGGTGCCCATCAGGTGCTAAATGCCGGGGCTGCGCTAGCCGCACTTCGGTATCTTGGCAGGGGGGATGAGGCCACCTGCGAGGCTGCCATGACACAAGCCAGTTGGCCCGCCCGGATGCAGCGTTTGAGAACCGGCCCGTTAATTGATGCTGCTCCCGATGCGGAAATCTGGCTGGACGGGGGCCACAACGCTGCCGCTGGCACTGCTCTGGCAGCGGTGCTTCAATCCATGCCGGACCGTCCAACGCACCTGATCTGTGGAATGCTCAACACCAAGGATGTCAGTGGATACATGCGCCCATTGGCAGCTCAGGCCAAGGGGCTGACCGCAGTTTCGATCCCCGGAGAAATTAACACATTACCAGCCGACGCCACTGCATCTGCCGCAGATTCTGTCGGCCTGGCGGCCACCACAGCTGAGAGCGTGATCGTAGCTGTGAGAGATATTGTTCTGCGCGAACCGCATGCCCGTGTGTTGATCTGTGGCTCACTTTATCTGGCCGGCGCCGTGTTGCGGGAAAACGGCTAAAACGCAGCGAGACTTGAAAAAAAGGCGAGCGCTGCAGTCGAACAATCATAGGTGGCGTCTCACGTATTGGTCGTTTTCTGTTTTTAACTACGCGCCCCAGTCTGCTGACTGCATTTCCCTTAACCGGCTGGCGGTGCGTTCAAATTCGAAACTGCCTTCGCCTTCGATATACAGCATTTCGGGGCGGGCAGCGGCAGAGGCGATCAGCTGGACATGGGCCTCATAGAGCGCATCAACCAGAGTCACAAATCGCTTGGCCTCATTAAAATTCGTGCGTGATAGTTCAGGAATATCCTCTAATACCAGAACCTTGACCGCGGAGGCAATCGTCAGATAGTCCGCCGGTCCAAGCGGTTGACCGCACAGATCAAAAAAAGTCGCCCGCGCGACGCCGTTGCGAAAGGCCGGAATGACCACGTCGCGTCCCAGAACATGCAACGTCAGGGGCTCTGCCGACCCACCAGACAGATCTTCCCAGACAGAACGAATATCAACGCGGGTCTGAGGGTTGATCGGAGAAAAATAGACGCGCGAACCGGCCAGTCGATTTTGTCGGTGATCGGTCGGGCTGGCCAGTTCCCGAACCTCCATGCGGTTTTTGATAAGGTTGATGAACGGCAAGAACAATGCCCGGTTCAGACCACTTTCATAAAGCTCGTCGGGTTCTCGATTTGACGTGGTGACAACAACAACTCCGGCATCAAAAAGCGCCGCAAACAGTCGCCCGACAATCATCGCATCGGTAATATCGTTGATCTGCATTTCATCAAAAGCCAGCAAGCGCACCGATTTTGCCACGTTCGCGGCCACAGGTGCAATCGGGTCGGTTACCCCCTTCTTGCGGGCCTGATGCAAAGCACCGTGGATTTCCTGCATGAAGGCATGAAAATGCACGCGGCGATGAGGAATGTCTGCCCCAAGTGTTTTGACAAACATGTCCATCAACATGGATTTCCCTCGTCCGACACCACCCCACAGGTACAGTCCTTTTGGGGGCTCGGGGGCTTTGCGGAAAAAACCACGTTTAACCGGAGTAGCCAATGCGCTGCCTATCCGTTCAAATTCGTCGAGCACCGCCTCTTGTGCCGGATCTCGGGCCAGATCGCCCTGTTTGATTTTTTGCGCATAAAGCGTTGTCAGATCAGTCATATACAATGCCTTACCCGGCGCGCGCAACTTGCCATTTCTCAAGGACATAGCGACAGGTTATCAGATCCAGATGTGCACCGCCGCCATTTTTGAAAACGGTAATATCGTCGTCCGAGCCGCGTTTGAATGCCGTCAAATCATAGTAATCTGCAACTAGATGGTCGCGCGTTATTGCACCTGTTGTAAGAGGAATGTCGATTTCCCCGATATGACCAATAGTCGTTTCAAAACTGTCAACAAACACGCGCGCCCGTTGCAGCGCAGTATCATCGGTCTCGCGCATGTCAGGCCGATAGGCTCCGATCAGGTTCAGGTGCTGGCCAGGACGCAGCCAATC
>PIVL01000155.1 GCA_003354145.1 Paracoccaceae bacterium | reverse complement strand
ACAACAATGACACCTCAGGAGCGCGCAGAGCGCAGCGCCGCCGCTATGTGGGCCACAGATGCAGCATCTAAATGGCTGGGCTTGCGACTTGATTGTGTTGGGCCGGGCACGGCGACCATGTCATTTGAGGTGCAGAACCATCACTTGAATGGGCAACTGATCTGTCACGGCGGTTATATCTTTACCCTTGCTGACAGCGCTTTCGCCTTTGCCTGCAACAGCTACAACGCGGTTACACTGGCCCAGCAGAACACTATTACTTATCTAACTCCAGCCCAACCCGGTGAGCGCCTGACGGCCACAGCAAACGAGGCCTCTCGCAACGGGCGTTCTGGCGTTTACGATGTCGTTGTCACAGGCGAAAACCGGCGACAAGTCGCCCTGTTTCGCGGCCTGTCCCGCACCATCAAAGGTTTTAATTTCGAGGAATCCCAATGACACACGCTTATCTTTGCGATGGACTACGCACACCCATTGGCCGCTATGGCGGCGGGCTATCATCCATGCGTCCCGACGACATGTTGGCCCATGTGATCCGGGCCGTGATGGCCAGCCATCCCGATATGAAGGTGGACGAAGTCCTGGCCGGATGTGCCAATCAGGCAGGCGAAGACAACCGAAACGTCGCGCGCATGGCGACACTGTTGGCAGGCCTTCCAGACACCGTTGCTGGTGCAACAATCAACCGCCTGTGCGGGTCGGGCCTGGACGCGGTAGGCAGCGCTGCCCGCGCAGTGAAGGTGGGTGAGGCCGAGGTGGTCATTGCCTGCGGTGTCGAAAGCATGAGCCGCGCGCCTTTGGTTATGCCAAAACCCGACGCCGCCTTTTCCCGTAAAGCCGAGGTATACGACACCACCATCGGTTGGCGTTTCGTGAACCGCGCAATGCACAAACTTTATGGCACCGACTCTATGCCGGAAACCGCGGAAAACGTGGCCGCCGACTTTGACATCAGCCGCGAAGCGCAAGACGCTTTCGCCCTTCGCTCGCAAGAGCGCGCAGCCGCAGCTATCAGCAGCGGTCGCTTGGCGCAGGAAATCACGCCTGTGACCATCCCGAAACGACGCGGCGATCCCTTGATCGTCGACACGGATGAACACCCACGTCAAACCACGGCTGAAAAGCTCGCAGCACTTGGCACGCCCTTCCGCGAAAACGGCACCGTGACTGCCGGCAATGCCTCTGGCGTCAACGATGGAGCGGCTGCGGTGATTGTCGCCTCTGAAGCTGCAGTCAAGAAATACAACCTGACGCCCCGCGCCCGTATCTCAGGAATGGCCACTGTTGGCGTCGCCCCCAGGATTATGGGAATTGGTCCAGCACCGGCGACTGAAAAGCTGATGGCCCAACATGGGCTAAGCATAACCGACATCGGCACCATCGAACTGAACGAAGCCTTCGCTGCGCAGGGTCTTGCGGTCACGCGCCAGTTGGGGCTGCCCGACGATGCGGACCATGTGAACCCGAATGGTGGGGCCATTGCCTTGGGTCATCCTTTGGGTATGTCGGGCACACGACTGGCACTGACGGCGTCCCTGAACATGGTCAACAATGACCTGAACCGCGCAATTTGCACCATGTGCATCGGCGTCGGACAAGGCATCGCCCTGCTGTTGGAGAAACCCTGATGAAAGACTTGACGCCACGCCCCTCAGATCTTGATCCAATTGAGATCGCCAGCCGAGATGAGATTACGGCCTTGCAGGTAAAACGCCTGAAATGGTCACTGAACCACGCCTATGATAACGTGCCGTTTTACAAAGCATCGTTTGATGCCGCAGGGGTGCATCCTGATGATCTGAAAACCATGTCGGATCTGGCAAAATTTCCGTTTACAGTGAAACAGGATCTGCGCGACAATTATCCGTTCAACATGTTCGCCGTCCCGCGAGACCAATTGCGTCGCATCCATGCGTCTTCCGGGACTACCGGCCAGCCAACGGTTGTTGGCTACACTGAAAACGACCTTAAGATTTGGGGATCAGTCGTTGCCCGATCTCTACGCGCCGCAGGTCTGCGTCCCGGCGACATGCTGCACAATGCCTATGGCTATGGGCTGTTTACTGGTGGTCTCGGCATCCATTTAGGAGCTGATGCCCTGGGCCTGTCCACCGTGCCAGTGTCCGGTGGAATGACTGAAAGGCAAGTCCGCCTGATCAACGATTTCAATCCTAACGGCATCACCGTGACGCCATCTTATGCGCTTAGCATCCTTGATGAATTCGCTGCCGAAGGGCTGGACCCGCGTGATTGTTCTCTAGATGTGGGTATCTTTGGTGCTGAACCCTGGACCAACGCCATGCGGTTAGAGATCGAACAGGCTTTCGACATGCATGCCGTTGATATCTATGGTCTCAGCGAAGTCATGGGCCCTGGCGTTGCCAATGAATGCGTTGAAACCAAAGATGGTCTGCATATCTGGGAAGACCATTTTTACCCCGAAATCGTCAACCCCGAGACGGGCGAGTTGGTGGCCGATGGCGAAGAAGGCGAGCTGGTGTTCACGTCACTGACCAAAGAGGCATTTCCAATCATCCGTTATCGCACCCGCGATCTGACACGCCTGTTGCCGGGCACGGCACGGTCGATGCGTCGGATGGAGAAGGTGACGGGGCGCAGCGACGACATGATCATTCTGCGCGGCGTCAACGTGTTCCCGACCCAGATCGAAGAGCAGTTGATGACGGTTCATGGCCTTGCCCCGCATTTTCAGATCGAACTTAGCCGCCCGGACCGCATGGACCAGATGCTGGTTATGACCGAAGCTGCGGCTGGATTTGCATCAGATGAGCAGCGCAAACAGGCGGCTGGTGATCTGGCGGCGCGCGTCAAACGCACGGTTGGCATTTCGATCCGCGTGACTGTGGCCGACCCTGGCGGAGTTGCCCGTAGTCAGGGCAAAGCAGTGCGGATCGTCGACAACCGTCCGAAATCCTGATGCCCCGAGGCAACGCAAAAGACCACGACGAAAAACGCATCGCCCTGCGCAAAGGGTCAGCAACTTACTTTGCCCGCCACGGTTATGACCGCGCTTCAATGACCGGGGCAGCGCAGCATTGCGGCGTGTCCAAGGCGTTGATTTATCACTATTATGACAGCAAAGAAGCATTGCTGTTTGATATCCTCGAGGCGCATCTATCCGACTTGCTAGACGTATTTGAACAAGACCAGCCTGCCGCCCTGCCCGACTTGATAACGGCGATCCTGTCGGCCTATGAGAACGCGGACGCCGAACACAAGCTGCAACTGGATGCGCTGACCGCATTGCCACCGGAACTGCAGGAACCGTTGGTCGATCTGCAGCGCCGTTTGGTGTTAATCATGTCGGGCGCAATCACCATGCTACGCCCGGACCTGACCGGAGACCGGCTGCGTGCCGTCACCATGTCGGTGTTTGGCATCCTGAACTGGTTTTACATGTGGCATCGCCCCGGCAAAGGATTAAGTCGTGAGGAATACGGCGTACTGGCCACTGAATTTGTAAATGGCGGCGTGATGGCAGTTGGCCGTTAATAGTTATCTCATACTTTGATCTCATTATTACCGGGCCGAATGGGTCGGGAATAATGTGGAGCAATCAATTGAGATGTGGAAATTGCGTTGCCAGCTAGCCGCATTTGCAATGTTTGTTGCAATCGTTTTTGCAACAACCGTGCCGGCCCAAATGGGTGCCACCGACGCAGATGTGTTACGTCGAATGAACACAATGCAGGCTGCAAATGCGGCTCTGACTACATTGGGCAATATGTCCAATGGCCGGGTATCATTTGACAAAGATCAGGCCAGTGCTGCGCGCCATAATCTGATAATTGCAGTCAGAAAAATCCCTCGACGGTTTCGGCGGAACCGTCGCGATCCGGCATCTCATGCCAAGCCAGAAATCTGGTTTCAGTGGGAGTATTTTGTGTACAATGCAGGTGTCGCAAAACGCGCCGCATTGGCGATCCGGGTGAATTCATTATCTGCATTGCAGGCAACGCTTCCGCAAATGCTGGTGGCCTGTATGAACTGCCATCAAACATTTCGCGCGCCTGATGGTTAACTGTCCTCAACCACTCCAGATTTGGACCTTCATCCCTGTTTCATCGGGATCGACATTTGCCGATCTAAACGAAAAACTTGCGTCCCCGCAGCGTAAGACGGCATAATCCGCGTTTGTTTTGAAAGCTTGGCTTTTATGGCTTCAACGCTTTGGTTGGTGTAACATTTAGGCCTGACCAATTTTTGTCGGCATCACAGGAATGCAGAGTTGAAAACATCGCTGCTTTGCCTCAGGGTTACCTCGACATTTTGCGAGAGGATTCTTAGATGCGTACCCGTGCTGCAGTGGCCCTTCAGGCTGGAAAACCCCTTGAAATCATGGAGGTAAACCTTGGCGGTCCTCGTGCTGGTGAGGTTCTGGTTGAAATCAAGGCCACCGGTATCTGCCACACTGACCAATTCACCCTTTCGGGTGCCGACCCAGAAGGGATGTTTCCCGCTATTTTAGGCCACGAAGGCGCTGGCGTCGTTCTGGAAGTTGGCGCAGGTGTCTCCAGCCTGAAGCCGGGCGATCACGTCATCCCGCTTTATACGCCGGAATGTCGCGAATGCGATTACTGCCTTCACCCCAAAACCAACCTGTGCCAGTCGATTCGCGAAACCCAAGGAGCTGGCGTAATGCCGGATGGCACATCGCGCTTCACCACTTTGGATGGTGATCCGATCCTGCATTACATGGGCTGTTCGACGTTTTCCAACCATACTGTACTGCCGGAAATCGCGCTCGCGAAAATTCGTGAGGATGCGCCGTTTGACAAAGTTTGTTATATCGGCTGCGGCGTCACCACTGGCATTGGCGCAGTCATCAACACCGCCAAAGTTGAAATCGGCTCGCGCGCCATTGTCTTTGGGCTTGGTGGCATTGGCCTGAACGTCATTCAGGGGCTGCGATTGGCTGGGGCCGACCAGATTGTCGGCGTTGATCTGAATCCCGACAAAATCCCAATGGCCACTCGTTTTGGCATGACCGATTTCGTCAACCCTGCCGAAGTCGAGGGTGATCTTGTCCCTTATCTGGTGAACCTGACCAAGGGTGGCGCCGACTATACGTTTGACGCCACTGGCAATGTCAACGTCATGCGCGATGCTTTGGAATCAGCCCACAAAGGCTGGGGCGAAAGCATCATCATCGGCGTGGCACCCGCCGGAGCAGAAATCAGTACCCGGCCGTTTCAGCTGGTCACCGGACGCAGTTGGCGCGGCACCGCATTTGGCGGCGCTCGTGGTCGGACAGACGTGCCCAGGATCGTCGATTGGTATATGGAAGGTAAGATCGAAATCGATCCAATGATTACCCACACAATGCCGCTTGAGGATATCAACAAAGGGTTCGATCTGATGCATGCAGGTGAATCGATCCGCTCGGTAGTGATCTACTAAATTCTTGCGCCCCGGACCTACACCGGGGCGTCAGACACCATACCGCGCCATGAACATATCCACCGCATGGGTAACAACCTCGTCAATCTCGGCCTGCGAAAATTCGGTTTGTATTCCGAACACTGCGCGGGTCCAGAGTTTGGCCTTGCACAGCTCGGAAAACTGTTCCGCCGCCATCGTCACATCGTCAATTTGCAATTCACCGCGATCAATTGATTGTTGCAAATAGCCGCTCATCCGCTCTCGGCCCATTTCCGGACCACTTGCATAAAACGAACGGCCCAGTTCTGGAAAGCGATCGCTTTCGGCCACACAAATGCGAAAAATTCGTTGCGCAAAATCAGAGAGCAAAAATGAAACAATCCGGGTCGCAGCAGCGGTCAAAACCTGGCGCGGCGGCTGAGTCTGATCGATCAGATCCAGCGTCCGGTCGGCCATGCGGGCGCATTCGGTTTGCGCCACTTCCATGAACAACAACCGCTTGTCGGGGAAATAGCTGTATAGTGTTGCTTTGGATACGCCAGCTGCGCGCGCTATGTCATCGACACTGGCACCTTCAAACCCGTCGCGCAGAAATATTTGCCGCGCGCCTTCCAGCACCTGGCTAAATTTGCGACCTGTGCGCACAATTGTTGCTGGCTGATTCATCAATGCCTCTCAAACATTCAACTCGCTCAATATAAACCGAATAGTTCAGTTTCGACAACACTTGGTTGCACCCCCTTGTGCTAGGTTGAAATACACATACTATTAGAATCATTCTAAACAAGGCGCAGCCATGCAATTTCCCAAATACCGCAAACAATTCCGCGATCTTAGCGAGCAGGAAATCATTGCATTGGCAATTTCATCAGAAGAGGATGATGCCCGAATCTATCGCGGATACGCTGAAAACCTGCGCGCTGACTATCCCGCCAGTGCCCGGATTTTTGATGGAATGGCCGCCGAAGAGGACACTCACCGCGCGCGCCTCATTGATTTGCATCAGTCGCGGTTTGGTTCAGTGATTCCACTGATCCGGCGCGAACATGTCGCCGGTTATTATGCCCGACGCCCGGTTTGGTTGATCCAGAACCTCAGCGCTGAAAGAATGCGGCAAGAAGCCAGTGCGATGGAACAAGACGCCGAGCGGTTCTATCTGTCCGCCGCTGCGCGCACGTCGGATGCAGCAACGCGCAAATTGCTGGGTGACCTGGCTGCTGCAGAAGCTGCTCACAAGATCACCGCTGACGAACTGACAGATGCCCATTTGCAAGGAGACGCGATAAGCGATGAGGCCGCCACCGCGCGCCGACAATTCATATTGACCTGGGTGCAGCCCGGATTGGCCGGATTGATGGATGGGTCGGTCTCAACCTTGGCGCCGATATTTGCTACGGCCTTTGCCACACAAGATACGTGGACAACATTTCTGGTTGGGGTCGCAGCCTCGGTCGGGGCCGGAATCTCGATGGGGTTCACCGAAGCTGCATCTGATGATGGAGAACTCTCAGGGCGTGGATCGCCCTTAAAACGCGGCATTGCATCGGGTGTGATGACGACGATTGGGGGGCTTGGACATGCATTACCATATCTGATCCCCGAATTTTGGACCGCAACTATAATTGCCTTTGTTATCGTCTTTTTCGAACTTTGGGCCATCGCGTGGATTCAAAACAAATTTATGGAAACCCCGTTTTTTCGCGCGGCCTTCCAGGTGGTGCTGGGCGGCGCCTTGGTTCTGGCTGCGGGTATTTTGATTGGCAGCGGATAGGCGGCCCTTGCAGCGCCGCTCGCCAAACGATACGGCAGAAGAATGGTCGAAATATTTCTCCGCACATTGCCGTTCTTTGCCATTATCGGGCTGGGATATGGTGCCGGGCGCACCCGGTTTTTCACGCCTGAAGCAACTGCCTATCTGACGAAATTTGTGTTTTATTTTGCCCTGTCGGCCATGTTGTTCCGATTTGCTTCCGGACTTTCACTTGAGCAATTGTTCAATGGCCGCCTAATCGCAGGTTATCTTTGCGGGACAGCCATTGTTTACGGCATCGCTACCGCAATCGGGTATTGGCGCGGCCTCGACGTCCCGACAACAGCAATCGAAGCGCAATGCGCTGCCATCGGCAATGTGGGCTTTCTCGGCATCCCTATGCTGGCCATTTTGCTGGGAACTGACGCTGTGGGTCCGGTGATCCTGGTTCTGGCCACCGATCTTATCGTCTTTTCCAGCCTCATCGTGATCCTTGTGCACGCTGGCCGCGACGGTCAGCTGACCCTTGGTACGTTACGCACAATATCCATTGGACTGATCAAAAACCCGATGATCGTATCCATCACACTTGGTCTCCTGTGGTCTGCGCTAAAACTTCCCATGCCCGCACCGTTCAGTGATTTTCTCACAACCCTTGGCGCAGCCGCTACCCCTGGTGCCTTGTTCGCTATTGGTGCATCGCTCGCAGTGAAATCGGCCGAACGATACCGCATCGCTGGTTGGCTCAGTTTTTGCAAACTGATCCTGCATCCACTTTTTGTGGCAATCGGTGTGTTGGTCCTGTTCCCGCTGGATACATTTACTGCCACCGTGGTCATTTCAGCCTCGGCCCTGCCGGTTGCGGGCAATGTCTATATGTTGGCGCAGCATTACGGCATAGCCCCGCATCGCGTATCGTCTGCTATCTTGTTTTCAACTGCCGCCAGCATCTTTACTGTCCCCGTCATCATTGCCTGGGCAAGCGCGCCCTAGCCACAGCCTCAATCCAAGGAGCGACCAAAATGGAAACCCTCTCAGAAAATGCCTGCTTTGGCGGCGTTCAAGGCGTTTACAGCCATGCGTCAAATTCCTGCAAATGCGACATGACCTTTGGCCTGTTCCTTCCGCAAGAGGCACAGGACGGCCCGGTGCCAGTTCTTTGGTACCTGTCCGGCCTGACCTGTACCCATGAAAACGCCATGGTGAAGACAGGGGCGCAGAACTGGGCCGCTGAACAGGGTATCGCGCTCGTATTCCCGGACACGTCGCCACGAGGAGACGATGTGGCGGACGATGATGAATATGATCTTGGTAAAGGGGCCGGGTTTTATGTGAACGCCACTGAAAAACCCTGGGCGCCTCACTACGGAATGTGGGACTATGTGGCCGAAGAACTGCCTGCCCTGCTCGCCGAAAACTTCGCCATTGATGCGGACCGTCAATCCATTACCGGCCACTCAATGGGCGGCCACGGAGCGTTGACATTAGCGATGAACTTGCCAGGACGTTATCGCTCGGTCTCGGGGTTTGCGCCTATTTGCAACCCAACTGGTGCAGATTGGGGGCGCAAACAGTTATCCGCCTATCTCGGAACCGACGAAACAAAATGGGCGCGCCATGACGCCAGCCTGATGATGCGCAAAACGGGTTTTGACGGACCTGTGCTGATCGATGTTGGCACCGATGATCAATTCATTGATTTACTGCGCCCCGAAACGCTTGCCACCGCCATCACTGAGCGTCGCCAACAAGCGACGATGCGAATGCAACCGGGATATGACCACAGCTATTTCTTTGTCTCGACCTTTATGGAAGACCACGTCACCTTTCACGCCGAGGCCCTCTGGACGTGAGCGCGGTCTACATCGACGCTGATGCCTGCCCCGTAAAGGCCGAGGCCGAACGTGTCGCCACGCGCCACAAACTGACGATGTATGTTGTTTCGAACGGCGGATTGCGCCCCTCGCCCAATCCGCTGGTTGAAAACGTCATCGTTGCGGCGGGTGCGGATGAGGCCGACATGTGGATTGCTGATCGTTGTGGCAAAGGTGACGTGGTTGTCACCGGCGACATCCCATTGGCTGCAAAATGTATCGACGCAGGCGCGCGCGTGCTGCGTCACAATGGCGACGCCTTCACCCCGCGCAATATCGGCCAGCAACTCGCCATGCGCGATCTGATGACGGACATGCGCGCAGCTAACCCTTTGGGCACCGGAGGCAGCGGCAAGGGCTTTACAAAGGCCGACCGCTCCCGTTTTCTGGACGCATTGGAACGTGAGATCAGAGCAGCATTGCGCGCCTGACATCTCTTAACAAGGACAGACAGTTATGCGCCCACAAGCAGTGATTTTCGATATTGGCAATGTGTTGATCGAATGGCAACCGGAACGGTTCTATGACCGGGTGATCGGAGAGAACCGCCGCCGTGCCATGTTCGCAGAAATCGATCTACATGCGGTGAACGACCTTGTTGATAAGGGCGCACATTTCAAGGACACTATATATGCCGCGGCCGATGCCAACCCGGACTGGCGCGATGAAATCCGCATGTGGCATGACAACTGGATCGAAATGGCGTCCCCGGCGATCCCCCATTCTGCACGCTTGCTGCGCGCTCTTCGCGCCAAAGGTATCCCGGTATTTTCTCTTACCAATTTCGGGATCCAGACCTTTGACTTTGCAATCACACAATACGACGTTCTGACCGAATTTGACCGCCAATATGTGTCAGGCCACATGCAAGTCATCAAGCCTGATCCGGAAATCTATCAACAGGTTGAGGCCGATTGCGGCGTTGATCCGCAGGCCTTGCTTTTTACCGATGACCGTGAAGACAATATTCAGGCGGCAAACGCCCGTGGCTGGCAGACCCATCTGTTTACCGGCCCTCAAACATGGGCCGACCAACTTGTTGCCAAAGGTCTGTTAACAAAGGACGAAGCAATATGAGCGTTCCTTTCATCTCTTATCAGGATTGCGATCCGCTGCTTGATTGGTTTGAACTGACCAAAGCCATAGCCGACGGGCACGACCTGCCGAAGGCCGAGATTGACGATACGTTCCTGTATCGCGGCATAGATACACTGCTGTCGCGCGCGGCCTGGATCGACGGGCTGGGTATGGCAATTAAAACCGCCACGATTTTTCCGGGCAATCCAGAGGCTGGCAAACCGATGATCAACGGGGCAGTCTGCCTTTATTCCGACGAAGACGGCACATTGTCGGCCCTGATAGATTTTCATCTGATCACCAAATGGAAAACCGCCGGCGATAGCCTGTTGGCGGCGATGAAACTGGCGCGCCATGACAGTCGCAGCATCCTGATTGTTGGCGCAGGAACGGTTGGGCGATCTTTGTGTGACGCGTTTGGCGTCGGCTTTCCGGATGCGCAGATCAGCATCTGGAACCGGACACAAAACAAAGCGCGCGCATTGGCCGACACTCTGGCGGGCGTTACCGTGGCCGATGATTTAGAAACAGCTGTGCGCAATGCGGACATCATCGTCAGCGCCACGATGTCGACTGACCCTGTTATTCACGGCGATTGGCTGCGTCCTGGCCAGCACCTGAACCTGATCGGAGCCTATCGGCCTGACATGCGCGAGACCGATGATACTGCGCTGCAACGGGCGCGCGTGTTTGTTGACAGTTTTGAAACGAC
>PIVL01000154.1 GCA_003354145.1 Paracoccaceae bacterium | reverse complement strand
GAACCCATCTCGCAGACAAACGAAAACCGCGCCCAAAGGGACGCGGCTCTCAAATTTCATAGTGTCGTTGGTCTTAACCCTGACGGGCTTTGAACCGACCATTGGTTTTGTTGATCACGTAAACGCGGCCTTTGCGACGCACAATACGGCAATCACGGTGCCGATTCTTGAGCGAGCGGAGCGAGTTTTTGACTTTCATAACAAGTCCTCTTTCCTATTATGGCGCGGGCCAGCGCCTGGTGTTGCGGGTGTCCCGGTAAACCGGAACAGTGAATTCATGGTGGGCACTACAAGGTTCGAACTTGTGACCCCTTCGATGTCAACGAAGTGCTCTACCACTGAGCTAAGCGCCCATGAATACCAACTCGAAACCTTGTGCCCCAACAAAAACGGGGCGCAGAATCCCGCGCCGGTAGCGGGTCTATAAAAGGAGTCGCCAGAGGGATCAAGGGCTTTTGGCAAAGGTACTTTTCAGGCTATGTATGAATTGTCAGGGAGAGTCGATGTCACGAACCGCATTTCAGTTGAACTTGCCAGATAAACGACTGTCCAGCGTCGTTTTCGCGTCGCCCCATGGCTGCGGGACGTATCCATCGTCATTTTTGCAGCAAACTGTTCTGGACGAACATACCATTCGGTCCTCCGAGGACGCGTTTGTAGATGATTTGTTTGCATCCGCCCCAGAATTTGGCGCACCGCTACTAATGGCCGGCGCCCCCCGTGCCTTTGTAGATATGAATAGAAGCCAGGAAGAATTGGACCCCTCTTTGATAAATGGCGCAAAGCGGCAGGGTCACAATCCACGGGTTGCGTCTGGGCTGGGAGTGATTCCGCGTGTGGTGGCCAATGGTCGTGAAATTTACCGTGGCAAAATTCCAATGGCCGAAGCGAAGCGCCGGATTGAAATATATTGGCGACCTTATCATTTGGCGCTGCAGGGGCTGCTTGACGAGGCCAAGGCCGAATTCGGTCATGCAATCTTGATAGACTGCCACTCGATGCCAAATGAAGCGATGGACGGAATTACCCGCGTTGGCAACGCCCGCCCAGAAATCGTATTGGGCGACCGGTTCGGCGCAGCGGCCAGCGCTGAAATTGTAGATAGGGTTGAATCTGCATTTGCTTCGACCGGATTGACGGTCACACGAAATGCGCCATTTGCGGGGGCCTACGTCACGCAAGCCTACGGTCGCCCGTCGCGTCGCCAGCACGCCATCCAGGTCGAAATTGACCGGGCGCTCTATATGGATGAACAGCGCATAGTTCCCAACGAAAACTATGATGAGTTTAAAGCGGTTCTGCGCAAGGTCATTGCCGAGATTGCCAGTATTGACGGGGAATGTCTGGCGTTGGCAGCGGAATAGCTTTGCGGTGCTCGTCCTACGCCTAACGAAGGGCGCGACCCTTAAGGATCGCCTCTGAACCAAACTTT
Source organism: Paracoccaceae bacterium (assembly GCA_003354145.1). GTDB lineage: Bacteria > Pseudomonadota > Alphaproteobacteria > Rhodobacterales > Rhodobacteraceae > NORP181. The sequence continues at coordinate 9,407 of PIVL01000154.1, read as the reverse complement.
TGCCGGATAGCATCTGTGGCGCGTTCGGCCTCTGATCGTTTGGTTGCGCCGGGATCCAGCAGGTCCCCGGATTTGTCGGCATCAACCTCAGAGCAAAGATCAGACAGCCCACAGCCCAGCAAACGATACGGTCCCTGATCGCCAACCTGATCAAACAAATTGCGGGCCGTACGATAGATAGTGTCTGCCAATTGCGTTGCATCACGCAGAGACAGCCTGCGAGTCAGCCCGCTGTGATCCGCGCGCTTGAGTTTCAGCGTGACCACACGCCCGGCAAGCTGTTTGGCCTTGGCGCGGTCGGACACTTTTTCGGCCATACGCCACAGATGCCCGTCCAGAATATCGGGGTCATTGGTGTCTTCAAAAAATGTCGTTTCGTTCGAGATTGATTTCATTGGCTCATGCGCTGAAATGCGCCGCTTGTCCTGCCCTCGGGCCAAGTGCCACAGCCGATATCCCATCGACCCGAATCGTGCAGTCAGGGCAGACTGTTCCCAACGCAGCAAATCGGTAAACGTGCGAATGCCTGCATTTTCCAGTGAACTGCGCGTCGCCTGCCCAACGCCCCAGATCAAACCAACAGGTTTGTCGGCTAGAAATGCGTCAGTCTCTGCAGCTCCAATCACCGAAAATCCGCGCGGCTTATCAAGGTCGGATGCGACCTTGGCCAGAAACTTATTATGTGACAGCCCGATTGATCCGGTTAGGCCCAATTCGTCGTGCATTCGTTTGATCAGTTTCGCCAACATCACCGCCGGGGGTGCGCCATGCAGGCGCTCGGTCCCGGTAAGATCCAGAAACGCCTCGTCCAGGGAAAGGGGCTCGATGGCGGGCGTCAGTTCTTCCATCAAGGCGCGAATAGCCCGCGATGCCTCGACATAGGCCTGCATCCGGGGCCGGATAATCACCGCGTCGGGGCACAGTTTAAGTGCCTGAAACATAGGCATGGCCGACCGAACGCCGCGAATACGGGCTACATAACAGGCGGTTGAAACAACACCACGTTTGCCACCGCCGATGATTACAGGCTTGTCAGCTAGTGACGGATCATCGCGTTTCTCGACCGAAGCGTAAAACGCGTCGCAATCCATATGCGCAATCGACAGGCCGAACAGTTCTGGATGCGCCAGAATTCGTGGGCTGCCGCAAGCAGGGCAACGGCGTTCGGTTTCTAGCTGAATTAGGCAATCACGGCAGAGTGCAGGCATGGGTGACGGCTACCCTAAATGACGGGATATGCCCATATGTGTGAGGCTGGATTTTCGGGTTTTTGCAGAAAGACCCCCCGCTGCTGAGGCGGGGGGAGGTAACGAACCACAGGAAGAAACGGTTCGTTGGGGAGTATACCAACTTTAGAATTGCTCAAAATTGCGGTTTCCGATAGTAAGGATTAACTGACCCGCGAATTAAGTACGCCCTTTGTGCCTTTGTGGACACACAACCTTGTGGCGATTAAATCCCTTGAAGTTCTGCCAGAATGGCTTGCGCGGCGCCGCGCGGGTCAGGAGATTTCCAGACCGGCCGCCCAACCACAATATGATCCGCGCCGTCCCTGATGGCGGCGGCCGGGGTTGCAATGCGCTTTTGATCGTCGGCTGCGGTGCCCTTGGGCCGGACGCCCGGGGTCACGATCAATCGTCCGCTGGCTTGGGGTAATGCACGGATCAAAGCGGCTTCGTGAGGCGAGGCGATGACACCGTCAGCACCGGCTTCGAATGCCTTTGATGCGCGTTCAACCACGAGATCGTTAATGTCACCGGACTTTATCAAACCATCGTCAAGATCATTGCGATCCAGTGAAGTCAGGATTGTTACAGCCAGAATTTTCAAATCTTTTCCGGCGGCGCCTTCTTTGGCGGCACTTACTACATGCGGGTCACCATGTACTGTCAGGAAATCCAGATCAAACTGTGCCAGACCACGCACGGCAGATTCCACAGTTGCGCCGATATCGAACAGTTTCATGTCCAGAAAAATGCGCTTGCCGTGTTCTTGCTTAAGTTCGTTAGCCAATGCGAGACCGCCACCAGTCAACATGCCCAAGCCGATTTTGTAGAAGCTAACCGCTTCACCCAGTTTTTCGGCAAGTTGCAGGCCTTGCACTGCGTTCTCGACATCCAGCGCAACAATCAGACGATCATCAGACATAGGCAGGCCTCGCGTTTTTTATGGGTCGCGACTGCCTAACTTGGGTTGGTTTGTTTGTCTATGCGAAATGCATTGGCGGAGTTGTTTGAGCGTCGTCTGAAATTTCCAGAGTTTTGTCACCAGAGCGGAATTCTGGCATTCTGGCTAATTGACGAATTGCGTCGCCGACAAAAGCAGCGGCACGCTTGGTGCTGTTGTCGTCATCTGGTAAATCCAGTTGGCAACCCATTGTGACGATCTGATTTTTCAGTGTCATGCACACGTTGGCCATATGTCGGGCCGAAACCGGACAGTAACGATATTGGTTTATTGAAATATCTGTAACTAACATCTTGTTCTCCTATGCAGAGAGCTTGCGACTGAAATGGTCCGAAATTGCGTCACGAAGACGGAGTTTCTGCGTTATTGTTGGTGCGTAAAATTGGTGGTGTGGGGCTTGAAGCCCGAGATATATTTCCCAAATAGAATGCAAGGCCCAACACTTTGGCGCGCCGCTTAGCGGGCGCCAACACAAACGGGCGCTTTTAGAAGGAGACAGACATGGACTTGAACAAGTTCACCGAGCGGTCGCGCGGTTTCGTACAGGCGGCCCAAACGATTGCGATGCGCGAAGGCCACCAGCGGCTGACGCCTGAACATATTCTCAAAGCATTGATGGACGACGATCAGGGGCTTGCCAGCAACCTGATTACCCGCGCAGGCGGCGCGCCTGCGCGCGTGGTCGAAGCTGTAGATGACGCCGTTGCGAAAATCCCGCAAGTCAGTGGCGATAGCGGACAGGTTTACATGGATGGCACCACTGGCAAGGTTTTGGCCGAGGCGGAGAAGCTGGCGAAAAAGGCCGATGACAGCTTTGTTCCGGTTGAACGGGTATTGATGGCGTTGTGCATGATCAAATCCAAAGCCAAAGATGCTTTGGATGCCGGAGCAGTGAATGCTCAGGCGCTGAACGAGGCGATCAATGACATTCGTAAGGGCCGCACCGCAGACAGTGCGACTGCTGAAGACAGCTATGAGGCGCTGAAGAAATACACGCATGACCTGACCGAGGCTGCGGCCGAAGGCAAAATCGACCCAATCATTGGGCGCGATGACGAAATCCGACGCACAATGCAGGTTCTTAGTCGCCGCACCAAAAACAATCCGGTTCTGATTGGCGAGCCCGGCGTAGGTAAAACTGCAATCGCCGAAGGTTTGGCGCTGCGCATCATCAATGGCGATGTTCCTGAATCCCTGCATGACAAGAAACTGTTGTCGCTGGATATGGGCGCACTGATTGCTGGTGCCAAATATCGCGGTGAATTTGAAGAGCGGCTTAAGGCGGTTCTGACCGAGGTCACCGAAGCGGCGGGCGAAATCATTCTGTTCATCGACGAAATGCACACGCTAGTGGGTGCGGGCAAAAGCGAAGGCGCGATGGATGCGGCGAACCTGATTAAACCAGCATTGGCGCGGGGTGAATTGCACTGCGTCGGGGCCACAACGCTGGACGAATACCGCAAATACGTCGAAAAAGACGCGGCGCTGGCGCGACGTTTCCAGACAATATTCGTGACGGAACCAACCGTTGAGGACACCATTTCGATCCTGCGCGGCATCAAAGAGAAATACGAACTGCACCACGGCGTGCGGATTTCGGACTCTGCCCTGGTTGCGGCTGCAACGCTTAGCCATCGATATATCACCGACCGGTTTTTGCCGGACAAAGCGATTGATCTGATGGACGAAGCGGCCAGCCGTTTGCGCATGGAGGTCGACAGCAAACCAGAAGAGCTGGATGCATTGGACCGTGAAATTCTGCAAAAACAGATCGAAGCCGCGGCTCTAAGGCTTGAGGATGATACCGCGTCCAAGGACCGGCTGGAAACGCTGGAAAAGGATCTGGGTGATCTTCAGGACCGTAGTGCTGAAATGACAGCGCAGTGGCAGTCCGAGCGCGATAAACTTGCTGGTGCGCGTGACATCAAAGAACATCTTGAGGCAGCGCATACCGAGCTGGATATCGCCAAACGCGAAGGCAATCTCGCCAAAGCTGGTGAGCTGTCTTATGGCGTCATTCCCGAGCTTGAAAAACAGCTGAGCGAGGCCGAAGGTCGCGAAATTGCCGGTGTGATGGTCGAAGAGGCCGTGCGCCCTGCGCAGATCGCTGAGGTGGTTGAACGTTGGACGGGCATCCCGACGGCGCGCATGCTGGAAGGCGAGCGTGAGAAACTGTTGCGGATGGAAGATGACCTTCACAAGCGGGTGATCGGCCAGAATGCAGCCGTTGGTGCGGTGTCTAATGCGGTGCGCCGGGCACGGGCTGGATTGAACGACGAAGGTCGCCCTCTTGGTAGTTTCCTGTTTCTGGGGCCAACGGGTGTTGGTAAAACCGAGCTGACCAAAGCCGTTGCTGAATTCTTGTTTGACGACGAAAACGCAATGACCCGCGTGGATATGTCGGAATTCATGGAGAAACATTCGGTGGCACGCCTGATCGGGGCGCCTCCGGGCTATGTTGGCTATGACGAAGGCGGTGTTTTGACCGAGTCCGTGCGGCGACGCCCGTATCAGGTGATCCTGTTTGACGAGGTCGAAAAGGCGCATCCGGATGTGTTCAACGTGCTGTTGCAGGTGTTGGATGACGGTGTTCTGACCGATGGTCAGGGGCGGACTGTTGATTTCAAACAGACGTTGATTGTGCTGACATCCAACCTTGGTTCGCAGGCGCTTAGCCAGTTGCCAGATGGTGCTGATGCAGCGGATGCACGGCGGGATGTGATGGATGCAGTGCGGGTACATTTCCGCCCTGAATTCCTTAACCGGTTGGACGAAACGATTATCTTTGACCGTCTTGTGCGGGAAAACATGAATGAAATCGTAGATATCCAGCTTGGTCGACTCAAGAAACGTTTGGCTGGGCGTAAGATCACGCTAGAGCTGGACGAGGCTGCCCATACCTGGTTGGCCGATGAAGGTTATGATCCGGTGTTTGGTGCGCGCCCGCTAAAGCGTGTGATCCAGCGCGCCTTGCAAAACCCACTGGCTGAAATGCTGCTTGGGGGTGATGTGCTGGACGGGGACACCATCCCGATAAGCGCTGGGGCCGAAGGTCTGATCATTGGTGATCGTATCGCCGCGTCCAACCGGCCGGCACCTGATGATGCGGTGCTGCACTGAGGTAAAATGAAGAAAGGCCCGCCCGGAAAGGTGGGCCTTTTGTCTTTCTCAGGTCTGTTTCCGCCTTAATCCTCGGCGATGGCAGATTTCACAATTGTATCCAGCAACGTCTGAATCTCTTGCATCGCGCCTTTGGGCATGGTGCGAAACCCGATGACAGTTGTATCCGGAGCATCCGGCATCACAGCGACGAAAATGTCATAGGGACAAAAGCCAATATTCATCGGGTCGGCCTCCATCGCTTTGCGGGACAGTCTGGCCGAACAAAAACTGTAGACATCCGCTTGAAGGAACAGAACAACATCTGATCCAACATCGGGGCGGGTGCGTTCCAGCATGTCACCGACGTGACTGATGTGGTCGACCACGAGGCCCTCATCCAGAATGGCGTTTTCCAGACCGAATATGACGTCATCAAAACTTTGGTCGGTTTCATAGGTCACTATATCCTGCGCAGCAGCGGCAAGGCTGGTACAGGTCAGGGCGAGGGCAAGAAATAAGCGTTTCATAGGTGTCCTTTCAATCTGAAGGCATACGCCTTGCAAAGAAAATAGTTCCTGCGCAGGATTAACTGCAACGTTGGTGGTCCGCTTAGTGCCATACCAAACATATCGGAGTATTTGAATGGAATTTGCTCTACTCGCTTTTGATGCCCTATCCGCCGCATTTGTTTTTTTGCTTGGGATCGCGGCTCTGGCAATAGTCATAATCTTCATAATCGACCACAACCAGACAGCGGATGCCATCCGGCGCAACTACCCGGTTATCGGGCGGTTTCGCGAACTCTTTAGCGGGTTGGGTGAGTTCTTTCGCCAGTACTTCTTTGCCATGGACCGTGAAGAGTTGCCGTTCAATCGCGCGCAACGTGAATGGGTCGATCGAGCAGCCGAACTCAAAGGCAATACGATTGCGTTTGGCTCTACACGGAACCTAAACGTAGTGGGAACGCCGTTATTCGTGAACGCAGCATACCCGCCTATACACAGCCAGTTTGGCACATCCAAGCCCATGGTGATCGGCGAGGGCACGCGCGCTCCTTATACTGCACAGTCCTTTTACAATATTTCAGCGATGAGTTTTGGTGCGCTGTCCCGACCCGCAGTTCAAGCACTAAGTCGAGGGGCCAAAGAGGCCGGGATCTGGATGAATACAGGTGAAGGAGCATTGAGTCCCTATCATCTTGAAGGGGGGTGCGACGTTGTATTTCAGATCGGTACGGCAAAATATGGCGTTCGTGATGACGACGGCAATTTGGACGATGACAAACTGCGCAACGTTGCCAGCCATGAAAACGTGCGGATGATCGAGATCAAGTTGGCACAGGGGGCCAAGCCTGGTCATGGCGGCATCCTACCCGCCGAAAAGGTTACAGCCGAGATCGCCAGAATTCGCCACATTCCAGAAGGACAGGCCAGTCTGTCGCCCAATCGCCATGCCGATGTCAGCGATGACGACGCGCTGCTGGACATGATCGCACATGTCCGTGAAGTCACGGGTAAGCCTGTTGGCATCAAGATGGTCATCGGAGCCGAGCCGATTATCCGCAATTTGTTTGAGACGATTGCCCGACGCGGACCGGATAGCGCGCCGGACTTTATAACTGTTGACGGCGCCGAAGGTGGCTCGGGCGCGGCACCTATGCCGCTGATTGATCTGGTGGGTATGTCGATACGTGAAGCTCTGCCCTTGGTGGTGGACTTGCGCGATGAATTCGGCCTCAAGGACCGGATCAGGCTGATTGCCTCGGGCAAGTTGGTTAATCCAAGCGATGTGGCCTGGGCTTTGGCCGCAGGTGCGGATTTTATCAATTCGGCACGCGGCTTCATGTTCTCATTGGGCTGCATTCAGGCGTTGAAGTGTAATCGCAACACCTGCCCGACTGGAATTACCACGCACGACGCACGTCTTCAAAAGGGGCTGGTGGTTGAAAACAAATACCCTCGGGTCGCTGCCTTTGCCAAAGAGCTTATCAAAGAGGTCGAGATGATTTCGCATTCTGTCGGTGTATCCGAGCCTCGCGAGATGCAACGGCGGCATGTGCGCATTGTCCAGGCCGACGGGCGTAGCATTCCGATGAACGAGCTGATGCCACGTTACAGTCCCGTCGCTGAATCGTGACGCAAGTTTAATTGGTACCTGCTATATATATGTCTAGTTGAACGGTGACACATGTAAGAGGAGCGCCGAATGGCCTATCGCTGGGAATCTGATCTGACAGACGACGACGTAACACCGCTTAGCAGCTTTATTAATCGTCGGCAGATCATGGCCGGGATGGCTGGTATGGGGCTTGGTGCCATCGCGGGGCCCGTGGGGGCCGCGGCGGGGCTTGATCCAAATACGTGGGAAGAGATCACAAGTTATAATAACTTTTACGAGTTCGGGACGAGCAAACAAGACCCCGCCAAATATGCCCACCAGATGACAACGTCGCCTTGGAAGGTGACGATTGACGGCATGGTGGATCGCCCAGGCGAGTATTCATTTTCCGATATCATGTCCAAGATGAAGATCGAAAAGCGTATTTATCGTTTCCGTTGTGTCGAGACCTGGTCAATGGTTGTTCCCTGGAATGGCTTTGAGCTTGCTGATCTGTTGAACATGGTTGGTGTTAAAAGCGGCGCCAAATACGTGAGTTTTGAAACATTGCTGCGCCCGTCGGAAATGCCGGGAACCAGATACAACGTACTTGCCTGGCCATATGTCGAAGGGCTGCGTCTGGATGAGGCGATGAATCCGCTGACGATTATGGCAACCGGCATTTACAACAAACCGATTCCAAATCAGAACGGCGCACCGCTACGTTTGGTGGTGCCATGGAAATATGGATACAAATCGATCAAGTCGATTGTAAAGATTACCCTAACTGACATACAGCCACCTACCAGCTGGGGTCGCTACAGCACGAATGAATATGGGTTCTATAGTAATGTGAATCCAGAGGTGAACCATCCGCGCTGGTCTCAGGCCTCTGAAAAACGGATCGGTGGCGGGTTGTTGGCGCGAAAGATGCCGACTTTGATGTTCAACGGATACGAAAAAGAGGTCGCTGCCATGTATAAGGGCATGGATCTGGGCAAGTACCACTAGAATGGTTGTTGATCGCCTGAATGGATGGTTGCGACGGATTCCCGTGTGGGCCGTGTATCTGGCTTTGTCACTGCCACCCCCCATTCTATTATACATGGGTCTGACGGGCGGTCTGGGCGTCGAGCCCATCGAGGCGCTTGAACATGAGTTGGGTGAACGCGGGCTTCAGTTATTGATTGTTGGTTTGGCGATCACGCCAATGCGTCGCTATTTGGGGCTGAACCTGATAAAATTCCGCAGGGCCATCGGGGTGATGACCTTTGTCTACATCTCATTGCATCTGTTGGTATGGTTGGTTCTGGACGTTCAGATCCTAAACGAGATCTGGGCCGACATTCTTAAACGCCCTTATATCACTATCGGAATGCTTGCCTTTGTGCTGATGATCCCGCTGGCGGCGACCTCAAACAATTGGTCTGTCCGCCGATTGGGCTCAAAATGGCGAACGCTGCATAAGCTGGTCTATGGAATCGCGATTCTGGGAGCGTTGCACTTTGTCCTGTTGGTCAAAGGTTTCCAGATAGAGCCGCTTATATATATGGCGATCATTCTGGGACTTTTGGCGCTGCGATTCCCTAAGAAGCGCAGACGAGTCGTCGCCTGACCGAATTACAGATCCTATACGTCGAAAAACCGAACCAGTTCGGATGAAACATTCCGAATTTGGTAATTCCTCCTCCAATGACCGACTCGATTCACCTGGTGAATCGGCCTGAATCGCGTCCCTCTTGGGGGTAGAGCTGTGGATAGCCCAATATCTAGTGTTAGCGCCGGACCCGAGTCGCGCGGCCCGCTAAGGAAAAACGCACGCTAAGCGGAAATTGGTAAAAAAAATCCGGCGCAACCCTCTGATAAATAACGGTAAAGAAGAAACATCGAAAAAAAATGTTGTTTCCTGCAGAAAGTGCTTGCGGGTACCCGCTACTAACCCTAGAACCCCCCTACCGGCGGCGCAGAGATGCACCAGCGGGGCGGCAGACGGGCCACAGGGAAGCGGAGACGCGGACGCG
>PIVL01000153.1 GCA_003354145.1 Paracoccaceae bacterium | reverse complement strand
GTAAAAGAAGAATATGATAAAGTGATGGGGCTTTTGGATAAGGTGAGCGGCGAGCCCAAGTTCACGGCACATGCTTTGCGCCATGCCGCTGCAAGCCTTATGATTGAGCGCGGTCTACCTGCGCTGAACCTGAAACACTTCATGGGCCACAAGAAAGTTACGACAACTTTTGACGTCTACGGCCACCTCTTCAAAGACGATGAGCGGACGGGCAAAACGTCCCTGGCGATAGCAGAAGAATTGGCCCCGGAGGGCTTTATTGCGTCCGTCGACGCGACATGGACGCGACATATGACGCCAATCCTTTGAAATAAAACAACAAAAATTAGTATGACAAAACTCTTAGTTGCTGTTCTTCCCAGGCTTCAGGTGGGGCGTGTAGATATGCCGTTACTCGCGAGACATTCCCTTTAATCTCCCAGTATTGTCAAGATATGGGTGCACCGAGGCGGAGCGAATGTGGTGCAGCACCTTCATGGCAGCACCTTTTCTGCAGTCCTCTTTTGCTCTGCGCGCTACATGATACTTCTTTGCCTGCATGACGGGCATCGGTCGGGGGTGAAGCACATTTGTCTTTTTTGGCAATTCGCGTGCAACATTTTCCTTGAGGCGCCGCAAAGCTTGAGGCTGTATCCCGCTAGGCGCGAAACACCCGGCTGTAAAGGCCACCCATGTTGGTTTCGTCTGGCTCTGAGTATGCTGCGGCGAAGTCGCGCCGGTTCCCGCCCGGTTCCCGCATAGTCAGGTTGGACAACGCGTGCAAACAAATCCGGTTTCAGGGCCTTCGCGCGGCGACCGCCCCGGCCCTGCTTTCAGCGCCGCAAGGCGGATCTCAGCGCGTGATAGGACGCCTTTGGGGTTCTTGCCATGCCGTCAAAATCAACATGGATCAACCCAAAGCGTTTATCGTAGCCCAGCGCCCATTCGAAATTGTCCAACAGTGACCAGAAAAAATAGCCGGCAACGGGAACACCTTCTATTGTCGCGCGCTGCACGACGCCCAGATGGCTGTTAATATAATCGATGCGGTCCGGATCATCGACCTTGCCATTTGCCACATTTTCATCGGCAGACATTCCGTTTTCGGTGACATAAATCGGCAAATCACGCGCATAATTCTCGCTCACCCAGGTCAGAAAATGGTACAAACCCTCCGGATAGATTTCCCAGCCCATGGATGTTTGCGGCAGATCACCGGTCGTTTCTGCGAGATCACCCCAAAGCCCGCTGGCCCCCGGGGCAATCAGTTTGCGCGTGTAATAGTTGAGCCCCAGCCAGTCGACCGGAGCCGAAACCGTTGCCATATCATCCTGCCAGCCGACTGGCATGTATGGCTCCAGCCCCTGAAGCACATCCGCCGGATACTCGCCGTTGCGAAAGCCTCCTAAAAACCAGCGGTTATAGATGCCGTCATAAAGTTGCGCGGCCTGTGCCGCCTCGGGGCTGGCATCAGCCGGGGCGGCATACTCGTGGTTGGTCACACATCCCAACCCGGACATGCCCAGCCCCCGCATCACCTCAATCGACCTGCCATGCGCCAGACCGACATGGTGCATCGCCCGTGTCGCAGCGCGAATATCGCGCAGACCCGGCGCATGCTGGCCAAGAAAATGGGACAGCCACGCAACGCACCACGGCTCGTTGATGGGAGCGGTCAAATGCATGCGGTCGCCGATCCGGCGCATCAGAACCTCGGTGAAATCGGCAAACCACCCGGCGATGTCCCGGTTGCACCAGCCGCCGAGATCGGCAAGCGGCGAGGGTAATTCCCAGTGATATAGCGTCGCGAATGGTTTCAGATTCCGGGCAAGGCAGGCATCCGCAAGCCGGTCGTAGAAATCGAGTCCTTCGGGGTTGGGGGTGCCACGGCCTTCGGGCAGAACGCGGGCCCAGGACGTCGAGAAACTGTACATGTCCAGCCCCATCGCGGCGGCAAGATCAAGATCCTCTTCGAATCGATGGTAGTGATCGCAGGCCAGACTGCCGTTTTCTCCGCGCGCGACGTTTCCGGGGGTGGCGGCAAAGGTGTCCCAATGGGATGAACCAGCGCCGCCAAAGCGGTGGCCCTCGATCTGGTAGGCCGATGTCGCGGCACCAAAGGAAAACCCGGCCGGAAAATCGGAGCGCGTCAGTGAGATGCTCATTGGATGCCTCTATATTGTAGGTGTTTACGCGGTAGCAGGGCGGGTGATCAGGTGTGGGGCAGGGCCGGTGGACTGGCCTACTGTCAATTCGGTTTCCAGCAAACGTTGTTGTGCTGGTTGGCCGGGGTCGGAAATAATCGACAACAGCTGCTCGGCGCAAAGCCGTCCGGCCTGACGAACAGAAGATTTGGTCGCGGTAAAGGTTGGCACGTCGCCGCCATTACGCAGATAACCCAGATCGTCGTCATGCGTGATCACCGACACATCACGGCCCAGCTTCAGGCCTTTTTCCTCGATGGCGCGTCGGATGCCGAGCGCCACGATGATTGAAGAACCCAGAAAAGCAGTGGGGGGGTGGGCCATTTCCAGCATCTGCAGTGCCGATGAATACCCATAGGCTTCCGTCATTTCATCGGATCGGATCAGCGCCGGATCCGGGACAAGTCCGCGTGACTGCAAGGCGTGGGTGTATCCGTCCAGCCGTCGGCTGGCAAAATCCATTGCCTCAAGCCCGTTTATCAACGCGATCCGCTGATGCCCCAGATCTATCAGAAACTCGGACGCGCGCATAAAAGAGCGGCGGTTGTTGACGTCGACCCAATTGTAATCGGTTGTTTCGCCCGAGGCGCGGCCATGAACCACAAAAGGCAGCCCGATCTCTCGCAAAAGCCCGATCCGTTCATCGGCAGCGTGCGGTCCGTTCACGATAATTCCATCGACCGAGCCATTTGCGGCGATATCGCGATAGGCATGTTCTTCGCGATCGTCCGGCACAGATGAAAGTACCATATCGTAGCCGTGCCTGAGGTAAATCTCGCTAGCTCCAGCGATGAAATCCGCAAAAATGGGGTTAACTATCTCGTGGCTGGAAGAAACCGGAATAACATGTCCAACGGCCATGGCCCGCCCGGTAGCCAGACCTTTTGCGCGGGCGTTTGGGCGGTAACTATTTGCCGCAGCCGCTTGCTGGATTTTTAAGCGGGTCGCCACGGCCACTTCCGGATACCCGTTCAGCGCCCGGCTGACCGTTGTCTGGCTGAGCCCCAGCAGCTCAGAGAGTTCCTTTAAATTCATAGATTACTTACCAAAGCGCTTTAAATTTTCCTGAACTTAACTCCAGAACAGCTTATCGTCAAAGCCTGATTGCTACCAAAGAAACGGGTATCCCAGTCAATGAAATCAAGGAATATACAAAATCAGAGATTGACAGAGTCGATTCAATACCGGACTTATGAACCATTCAAAGCGCTTTGAAGTTGGATCCAAAAAGCTTGCTGAGGTAATCGGAACCAGCGCACGACGCGCCCACCAGGGAGAATCAAAATGAAACACTCGCTATACGCAGGTGCGACCGTGCTGGCGCTGACAGCAGGGATGGCTGGCGCCGAGCAGGTCACCGTGTTTGGCCCGTGGCTAGGCCCGGACCAGGAAAATGTCGAAGATGTGCTGGCCGCGTTTGCGGCGGCCTCCGGTCACGACGTGCGCTATGTCGGCTCGGACAGTTTCGAGCAGCAGATCATGGTTGATGCCGAGGCCGGATCAGCCCCTAATGTCGCGATATTCCCGCAGCCGGGTCTGGCTTCAGACATGGCATCGCGCGGGTTTCTGACACCGCTGGCTGGTGGCACTGGCGATTGGGTCCGGGATAACTATGCGGCCGGACAGTCCTGGGTTGATCTGGGCACCTATGCCGATGCCAGCGGCAACAACCAGCATTACGGATTTTTCTACAAGGTAGATGTCAAATCTCTGGTCTGGTATTCGCCCGAAAACTTCGAAGATGCCGGTTATGATGTGCCGACCACGATGGAGGAACTAAAGGAGCTGAGCGATCAAATCGTGGCCGATGGCGAAACACCATGGTGCATTGGTCTGGGTTCTGGCGGAGCGACGGGCTGGCCGGCGACCGACTGGGTCGAAGACATGATGCTGCGCACACAGCCGCCCGATGTATATGACGACTGGGTTTCCAACGAGATGCCCTTTACCGACCCAAAGGTCGTTGCCGCGATTGAGGAATTCGGCACCTTTGCCCGCAACGACAGCTACGTCGCGGGTGGCGCGAGTGTGGTCGCCTCGACTGATTTTCGCGATTCACCCAAGGGCCTCTTCAGCTCTCCGCCTCAGTGCTACTTGCACCGTCAGGCCAGCTTTATCCCGGCCTTCTTTCCTGAAGGAACCGTTGTTGGCGAAGATGCAGACTTTTTCTACTTCCCGGCTTACGCGGGTAAGGATCTGGGATCGCCGGTACTCGGCTCAGGTACGCTTTGGGCAATCACCAACGACAGCCCTGCCGCGCATGACCTGATCGGGTTCCTGCAAACTGTTGAAGCCCACGAGATATGGATGGCCAAGGGCGGCTTTCTGACGCCATTGAAAGGTGTCGACAGCTCCAAATTTGCTGACGCTCCGACGGCGAAGATGAACGATATTCTGCTGGGCGCGACCACCTTTCGGTTTGACGGATCGGATCTCATGCCAGGCGGTGTTGGTGCCGGCAGCTTCTGGACCGGCATGGTCGACTATGCCGGTGGTAAATCCGCCGCCGAGGTCGCCGCCGAAATTCAGTCAAGCTGGGACGCGTTGAAGTAAACGCTTTGACCTGAAACTGATCCGGGCCGCTCCTGGCCCGGATTGCCAGAGTACCCCGCGTCTGCAAAGGAGAAGATCGATGCACCCGGCATTGCTAGGCTTGCTAACCATTGTGATCGGCGTCAGCGGTTGTATTGGCTATTTTTATGGCTCTAATCTATTGCTCGACAAAGTGATCTTCCCGGCCAGAGGGCCGAATATCGGACGTAATATCAACCGCGCCAACCTGATTCGTCCGTGGCTGTTCCTGTTTCCTGCAATCTTCGCGCTCGGGCTGTATCTGGCTTATCCCGTCGTTGAAACTCTCAGACTGAGTCTGACCGATCGAGATGCGGGCGGGGCTTTTGTGGGTCTGCAAAATTACAGCCAGATGTTCGGCGAACCGAAATTCTGGGAGGCGTTGAGGAACAACTTTCTCTGGCTGTTGATTGTGCCTGCGGGGGCCACCGGTTTTGGCCTGCTGGCAGCACAGCTGACCGACCGCATCCGTTGGGGCAATCTGGCCAAATCCCTGATCTTCATGCCGATGGCAATCAGCTTTGTCGGCGCCGGTGTGATCTGGAAACTGGTCTATGAGCAACGCCCCGTCGATGTCGAACAGATCGGCGTGCTGAATGCCATCTGGTTGGGGCTCGGGGGCGCTGAACCACAAACCTGGCTGACGATCCCGCTTTGGAACAACTTCTTTTTGATGATTGTTCTGGTCTGGATTCAGACCGGCTTTGCCATGGTCATCCTCAGCGCCGCCCTGCGTGGCATCCCCGAGGAAACCATCGAAGCCGCCATCATCGACGGCGCCAGTCCGTTTCAGATTTTCTTTAAAATCAAGGTGCCCCAGATCATGGGCACGATCGTTGTGGTCTGGACCACCATCACTTTGGTGGTGTTGAAAGTTTTCGACATCGTCTTTGCCATGACCAACGGTCAGTGGGAGACCCAAGTGCTGGCCAACTACATGTTCGACAAACTGTTTCGTGCCAACGACTGGGGCGTGGGGTCCGCCAGCGCGATGATCATCATGCTGCTGGTCACGCCCATTTTGGTCTGGAACGTGCGCAGTGTGCGCAAGGAGACGCAGTGATGGTCCGCGATCCGAAGGGAACTTTTCATGGATAACATTGCCGGCAGCAAATCGGGGCTCACTTGGGTTACTCATATCTCGGTGGCAATTCTGGTGTTCCTGTGGCTATTCCCCACCGTTGGCCTTTTTGTCAGCTCGTTCCGAACCGCTGACCAGATCGCAACATCGGGCTGGTGGAAGGCGATGTTCCCCGCCACGCAAAACCTGCAACTTCGCGCGGCTGCACCAGAGACGCAGACAGAACTGGGTGGTCTTTATGTCATCAAAGGCAATCTCTTTACCGAAGACAGGCGCGACCAGACCGAGATCAGCGTTTTTGGCATATCGTCGCGGGCAATCGACGCTTTCAGGCCCGGCGAGACTGCGGAACTGCGCGAGGGTGGTACTATCACGGTTGCCGCCAACGGCGATTATCGCATGGAAAATACGGAACCTTTCAAAGGCAAACGTGGCCAGCGGGTGTTCGTGACATCCGATATTCCTCCGGAATTTACCCTTGGCAACTATGACACGGTGCTGGGTAAGGATGTGGTGAAACGGCTGGTCGTGTTCGCCATCGCCGGGCTGGTGTTTTTTGTCGTGTTGCGAGTTCTGTTCAAAGATATCGCCGGGCCTGTCGCCAAAGCCGCTCCTGCGGTGGGTGGGATTGGCCTCATTCTGGCGCTGGCTTTTACCTTCGGGTTGTCCACCGGCACGGTCGAAGGTGCGCAGACCACCGATAGCATG
Organism: Paracoccaceae bacterium; assembly: GCA_003354145.1. Classification (GTDB taxonomy): domain Bacteria; phylum Pseudomonadota; class Alphaproteobacteria; order Rhodobacterales; family Rhodobacteraceae; genus NORP181. The sequence continues at coordinate 4,300 of PIVL01000153.1, read as the reverse complement.
TCCAACGCCTTTTTCTCGACTCTCACGGTTACCATCCCGGCAACGATCATTCCGATTCTGGTGGCGGCTTTTGCGGCCTATGCGCTGGCATGGATGGATTTCGCGGGCAGGGCGGTTTTGATCGCGATCATTGTGGGGCTTCTGGTGGTGCCGCTGCAACTGGCGCTGATCCCGCTTCTGAAGCTGCATCTGTCGGTGGGGATTGGCAAAGGTTATCTGGGAGTGTGGCTTGCCCATACCGGGTTCGGCCTGCCGCTGGCGATCTATCTTTTGCGCAACTACATGGTCGGGCTGCCGCGCGACATCATCGAAAATGCCAAAGTCGACGGAGCGACGGATTTTCAGATCTTCGTGAAAATCATCCTTCCCCTGTCGTTCCCGGCCCTGGCGTCCTTTGCCATCTTTCAGTTCTTGTGGACCTGGAATGATCTGTTGGTCGCCAAGGTCTTCCTGATCGATGCAACCGGCGAAACCACGGTGATGACCAATGCCATTGTCGAAATGCTGGGTACCCGCGGCGGCAACTGGGAAATTCTCGCCACTGCGGCCTTCGTTTCAATCGCGGTGCCGCTTGGGGTGTTCTTTGCGATGCAAAAATATCTTGTGCGCGGTCTGCTTGCAGGATCGGTGAAGTAAGATGAACCTACTTGACACTCAGAATCAGAACAAACCAACGGCACCAGTCGATCCAGACTGGTGGCGCGGCGCAGTGATCTATCAGATCTATCCGCGCAGCTTTCAGGACAGCAATGGCGACGGCATCGGTGATCTTTCCGGTATCATTCACCGACTGGAGCATGTGGCGGAACTCGGGGTTGATGCGATCTGGATCTCGCCTTTCTTCCGCTCGCCGATGCTTGATTTCGGGTATGACGTCAGCGACTACCGCGATGTCGACCCGATGTTCGGTAATCTCGGCGATTTCGACGCACTTGTGAGCCGGGCGCACGAGTTGGGGCTGAAAGTGCTGATCGACCTGGTGCTGAGCCACACAAGCGACCAGCACCCCTGGTTCGCCGAAAGCCGCTGCTCGCGCGATAACGCCAAGGCAGATTGGTATGTCTGGGCTGATGCCAAACCCGACGGTTCACCCCCGAACAACTGGCTTTCGATTTTTGGTGGCCCGGCCTGGGAATGGGACGGCGAAAGGATGCAGTATTTTCTGCACAATTTCCTGCGCGAACAACCTGATCTTAACCTGCACGAACCCGCCGTTCAGCAGGAGTTGCTGGATGTGGCCAGATTCTGGCTCGTGCGCGGCGTCGACGGGTTTCGGCTGGATACGATCAATTTTTACTTCCACGATCAGCAATTGCGCGACAACCCAGCGCTGGACCCCAACGAGCGCAACGACACCATTGCGCCATCGGTTAACCTCTATAACTGGCAGAACCATCTTTACGACAAGAACCGTCCGGAAAATCTTGAATTTCTGAAGAAATTTCGCAGTTTGCTGAACGAGTTCCCCGGATCGACAGCAGTTGGAGAGGTTGGCGACAGCCAGCGTGGCACCGAAATTCAGGCTGAATACACCTCGGGCGGCGACAAAGTTCACATGTGCTACAGCTTTGACTTTCTGTCGGGGGCTATGCCAACGGGCACACGGGTTGGCGAAATCATTGACAGCTTTGAGGCGGCTTCGGGTGACGGCTGGGCCTGCTGGGCCTTTTCAAATCACGACGTGGTGCGCCATCCTTCGCGGTGGAACACTGACGAGCCAGCGCTGCGGGTTTTTGCGGCCCTGCTAATGGCGTTGCGCGGCACGGTTTGCCTTTATCAGGGCGAAGAGCTGGGTCTGACCGAAGCTTATGTGGCCTATGAGGCACTGCAGGATCCCTACGGCATCCGGTTTTGGCCGAAATTCAAGGGGCGCGACGGGTGTCGCACGCCAATGGTCTGGGTGCCCGATACTCTGAACGGAGGCTTCAGCGAGGGTAAACCGTGGCTGCCGGTTGCAATGGAACACCTTGGCCGTGCTGCATTCACTCAGGCTACCGATCCCGACTCGACGTTGCAGTTTTATCGCTCAATGCTGGCTTTCCGTTCGCGCCACCCGGCACTGGCCAAGGGAAGCCTGCAGGTGCATGAGGCACGAGAGAACTATATCTCGTTGATCCGCGAGCATAATGGGGTGCGGTTGTTTTGCGCCTTCAACCTGAGCGCCGAGGGGCAGCCCTTGTGCTTGCCGACCGGAACCTGGGTGCAGGACGAAAGTGCTCCGTTCCAAAACCTTGAAAAAGAAACATTGTTACCCTGGCAGGCCTGGTTTGGCCTCGAGCAGGGGTGAGAGAGGATTGACATGGCCGATCTGAAACTGACCGATATTGGCAAGGCCTATGGCGGTACGATCGAAGTACTGAAGAACATCAACCTTGATATTAAAACCGGCGAGCTGATTGTTTTTGTCGGCCCGTCGGGTTGCGGAAAATCGACGCTCTTGCGAATGATTGCGGGGCTGGAAAAGATCACTGTCGGCAGCCTGGAAATCGACGGGCAAGTCGTCAACGATGTGCCTCCTGCACAACGCGGCATCGCGATGGTATTTCAGTCCTACGCACTTTATCCGCATATGACGGTGCGCGATAACATGTCATTCGCGCTGAAGATCGCCAAGAAAAGTCCCGAGGAAATTGATGCTGCCGTCACCAAGGCGGCGAATATCCTGCAACTTGACGAATATCTGGATCGTCTGCCCAAGGCGCTTTCGGGAGGACAGCGCCAGCGCGTGGCAATCGGCCGTTCGATCGTGCGGGACCCGAAGGTCTATCTTTTTGACGAACCGCTATCCAACCTGGACGCCGCCCTGCGCGTTGCCACCCGGATCGAGATCGCGCAATTGAAGGAATCGATGCCTGACTCAACCATGATCTACGTTACCCATGATCAGGTAGAAGCGATGACACTGGCCAGCCGTATCGTCGTGCTGGCCAACAAGGGTATCGCCCAGGTCGGCAGCCCGCTTGAGCTGTATGAACGGCCCGAGAATGAATTTGTCGCCCGGTTCATAGGTTCTCCTGCGATGAACCTGATTCCCGGTGAAATCATAGAAACCGGCGATACAACCACGATCAAACTCGAAGGAGACGGCGTCGCGGTGTCGAACGTGCCTACCACCAAAGCGGATATGGGTTTAGCGGTGAATGTGGGCGTGCGCCCCGAAGATCTGGTTTCCGCCGAGGGCGACACCTTCCTTTTTCATGGCAAGGTCAATATTCTTGAAGCTCTGGGCGAGGTTACGGTGCTCTACTTTGAGGCAGAGAACGGGCGCGACCCGGTGATTGCCAAGCTGCCCGGCATCCATGACGACCTGCGCGGCACCTCGGTGCGCCTGACGGCAGACCCGTCCAAAGTACATGTTTTCCATCAGGGCACATCGTTGCTGTACCGCTGACAGCTGCAATTCCCGGGCGGGGAGGGAAACCGACATGAGATGCAGGTCAATGACCATGAACTGAGCGCGACGCGACGGTGGCGACATAGCGCGCACCACCTGGCACGCTGCCGCCGGATCCGTCGGCTACATGGGTGCTGTGGACCCGATCCTCGGACGTGAGTAGACGTCGACAAGTGTTCGCAAATTGGCGCCTAGGCCAAGCCGACGCGAAGGATTGAGTTTCCGTGAAGTCCGCGCGTTGCCGACATTCGCAGTGCAAGTATTCTGTGCAAAGCACGAATGGCAACTTTCATTGCCGAATTGCGGAGATCGGCTCGACAACTGCACGGCAGGAGCGGGCCGTTCGTGCAGAGGCCGTCGATGCTGCGTCTGCGAAATAAACCGGTTCAGGCGCGGCTGGATTGGCCTCAAAGCCGCCCTGCGGCGGCGCAGCGGGTCGAGTTTGAACCGCGTTCCGAAAGCAGCCATTCTCGAAACGCAGATGCTTCAATTATTTCAACGACCTGAACCGATCCGTTGACATTCGGCTGTGGGAAGCGGTTGTTAGACGAACGGCGACGGAATGACCGCTATGGTGCAGGTTTCTCGGACGCCATTCGAGCCGTTTGAGTGACGCGGAACGTTGCCTGGCGTCTGAGAAGCGCTCAAGCGGGAAATCGCGGGGTTGGTTTTGGGCGGATCAGCGGGGACAATGGGGATTTGATGATGTCTGCAGCTTTGGATTCCGGTGGGAAGGATGCCTGATGGGTGTTTGTGTGCTGAGTTTCAGCAAGGTTCTTTCAGATTTGCCGACGAACGGCGTTGTTTCCCAAAGCTTCCGGCAATCTTTGTACCACCGTTTTTTGGATTTGCGCAGGCCTGCAGGGCCGTGTGCGGTGTGGCGCGCGGCTGAGGTGGAGATTAACG
>PIVL01001019.1 GCA_003354145.1 Paracoccaceae bacterium | reverse complement strand
GGGGGGGGGGGGGGGGGGGGGGGGGGGGGGGGGGGGGGGGGGGGGGGGGGGGGGAGGGAGGAGGGAGGAGGAAGGAAAGGGAGGGAGGATGGAGAAGGGGGGAGTGCAGAGGGAGGAGGAGGAGTAGGGAGGAGAGATGGGAGGAGGAGGAGGGAGGGAGGCAGGAGGGAGGAGGAGGGAGGAGGGAGGAGAGAGGAGGAGAGAAGGACAGGAGGAAGGAGAGAGAAGAGGAAGGGAAGAAGGAAGCAGGGAGTGACAGAAGAAACGAAGCAAGAAAGAAGGGACGAGAAATGCTCTACGAGTTTCCCAGGCGGTGACCAGGTTGACGGTCTACCGCCTGCTTCAAGTCTCTCGCTCGCCAAACTCTCCCCAAGTCCCAGAAAATTCGCTGTGGCTTTAATTTGGGCGACCAAGTTTATCATGATGGACGTTATTTTGTTTTTTTTTCTGGGTCGTGGCAAACTGGTCACAGGAGCTGCCCAGGATCAGCTAGAAGCAGGCAGGAGCAGCCAGAGAGCCCTAGAAGAGCCTAGGAAGCGTAGAAGGAGCATGGGAGCGGCAGCATGGGAGCAGCAGCAGAAGAGAAGAACAGAGAAGAGAGCAGAGAGCAGGAGAGAGGACCAGGACGAGAGAGGGA
>PIVL01001018.1 GCA_003354145.1 Paracoccaceae bacterium | reverse complement strand
AGTCGTAACAAGGTAGCCCTAGGGGAACCTGGGGCTGGATCACCTCCTTACCTATACGACTAACTTAATGTTTGTTGAGTGTTCACACAGATAACTTGTTCTTGTTAGAGCGAGTGGCACGCCCGAGCGGCGATGCTTGTTCTTTAAAAATTTGGAAAGCTGATAGTGTTAATGTGAAAGGGACAATAATGAACTTATTCGTAAGTGATTTATTGTTAATAGCATTAGCGCGAAAATAAATAATTGAGTTCTCAAACACTTAAATCAAGTGCCGAACGATTTACCTTAGGGTAATGAGTTCAAGAGTATTCTTTTGGCGAAAGTAAACACCATTAGTTGCGATACGATCTCGTTTTCTACTTACCCGTAGATAACAATGAAATCAGTTAGCGCAGTCAATGTGGTACTAGGCAAGGCGATAAGACAATCGAGGAAGGCGTGTAGTTTACTACATAACTGACGAGTGCGGATTATGAACGCAGCATAGTGACTCAGTGGCAAGCGGATAAAGATCCATGTGGGTTGTATGGTTAAGTGACTAAGCGTATACGGTGGATGCCTTGGCAGTCAGAGGCGATGAAGGACGTAGTAACTTGCGAAAAGCGTTGGCGAGCTAGTAACAAGCATTTGAGCTAAC
>PIVL01000152.1 GCA_003354145.1 Paracoccaceae bacterium | reverse complement strand
GAACATGGCTTTGCTCAGATCGAGGTCGAGAACCGGCATATGATCGGCTGGACCCGCATGTATCAGATGGAATTTGACGAGGCCAAAATAGACGCCTTGGCTGGCATCGATATGGCCACCGAAGTGCGTCACAACCGTGCCCTGACGTTCGGCTGCATGTTGTCTGGTATTCTGAGCCACTTGACCGGAGACATTAAATCTGCCGAACAACATCTGAAAAATTCGCTGGAGCTTTCAGATACAATGGGCATGGGAAATTTCAGCGGCCAAACGCTTGGCTGGCAGGCCATGCTTCGATTTGAGCAGGGCTATGCCGATGAGGCCAATGAATTGGCAAACAAAGCGCTGGGCCACATTCGAAAGGCTGGCATGACGTTCATAGGACCGACTGTTTTGTCAATCCTTGCCACCGTGACTGATGATGTTGATCAGAAACTGGAAGCATTGGCAGAGGCCGAGGATATTCTGGATAGCGGTTGTGTTGCCCACAATCAGTTATTCTTTGCCAGCTTTGCAATTGAGGATGCGCTTGGCAGAAAAGACTGGGACGCCATCGCACGATATGTAGATCGACTGAAAACCTACACAGCAGGGCAACCCCTTGTCTGGTCGGATTTCATCATTTCCCGCGCAGAAGCACTGACCGCCTGGAACCTTGAAGGAAATAGCCCCTCGCTGGATGCAACGATTGAGCAGTTGATTCGACAAGCAACAGAGGCAGGTTTCAAGCAAGCTCTGCCTGCATTGAAAGCGGCCCGCTAATTTCCTTATTCGTGGAAGTCAGACGGTCGCGTTTCAACGAATTGGGATCGAAAATTTACTCAGGAACCGTTTCGCCTGACCCGCCGAATTCCGCCGGAAAGTCTTTCATTTTTGGCAAACCATCCTTCATTGGTAAAACTGTCTCGGCATAGTTGATGTGCAGCCCGGGCGTAAACGTCTGGGTCGGAATTGTTGCAGCGTAAACGTCGATCAAATTTAGCCCCGGATGACCGGCCATAATATGACCGCCGCATTTCGAACACCAGTGCCGGTCACTATTTGCGGTCTTGTTGAACTGGGCCAAATGCTCACTACCCTTGGTAACGTTAACATTCTCAGGTGCCCAAAGCGTAAATGCGTTTACGGGTCCGGCGGACCAGGACCGGCAACTTTCGCAGTGGCAATATCCCATGCCTGCTGGTTCACCGATTACTTCGATTTCCACTGCACCGCAAAAGCACGTGCCGGTTTGTTTCTGTGTCATATCAACCTCTTACCTATTAGTGAGTGTTCTCAATTACTTTCTTCTGACGGAATTCACATGCCAGATGTATCAAATAGTGGTCGTCTGGGAAAGTCTGGTCAATTTTACTGGATCTTCCAGACATTGCCTGCGCAGTTTAGTGCATTTGAATATTCGTAAGCTTACGCGCTTGATATCTTCGTAGTTTACTCAACCAATTCGTAGTACTTTATCGACCTGCTCGCGACCAGGGCAGCCTCAGCTGGATCAATATGCGGGCTTTCATATCCTCACCCACGAAATTTTTCAGGCTTTCCAAACTCTCCCAAACCATAACAAAGCTGAATCCTCTGGGGCTATCCGGTCTCGGCGCTCCGGGCAGCACAGTCACGATCCCTTTTGTGCCTCTCATCAGGGAAATTGCAGTTTGATAAAACAATTGCTGAATTCGGTCTCTTTGCCGGGCTTGGTAACGACCTGAAATATTCGAATAATCATAACTCCTCCGATGGTTCAAAGGTCCCGTTGGTTTGAGAGCATAAAACAATTTTCAAAGTTTGTCGCTGTAGCGCTCTGTTGCTAGCGGCAGCGTCGTCTAATTTACGGTTGTCCAGGTAAGTTGTGCGTTTTCTCCGCACCAAGTGCTGCTGACAATTCTGTAACTCCTGTAAGATCAGCTTCTATGCTGTTTTCAAAAAAGGCTTCGGCATATTCTTCTAGCCCTGATTGGCCAAGCCATGCTTTAATATCCAATGTCATGCCCTAACCTTGCAATCATTGAGCGGACACTAGCACGCGTAACCAATTGTTTCCCGATTGGCCAGTCAGAGGGCCGAAATTCATCCAGTCCCATCAATGCTGGGAAGGGCACCAAATTGACGATATCTCGCAAAGAACAAGATCTGTTGCAGCGCTTTGATGTGGCTTACGAACGCTCCCAAACGCAAGTAATGCGCGCAGTTGAACGTTGTGTTTGCGGTTGCGATTATGGTGGCAACAGCTGGACTACGCAGCGCGAAGCCGATGAACTGGCCTCGATCCTGCAGCTAACGCCAGCCAGCTTACTTCTGGATTTGGGGTCGGGTTCTGGCTGGCCGGGGCTCTATCTGTCCAAAACGACTGGTTGCCGTGTTTCTCTGGTCGATCCGTCGGAAACTGGCATGTGCTTTGCTGCCGAGCGCGCCGTCCAGGATGGTATCAGCGACAGAGTCTCAACGATGGTGCATGATGCGACGGATATTGACCGCATGTCAGTGAAATTCGACGCCATCAGTCACAGTGATCTGCTTTGCTGTTTGCCGCATAAGCTTGCCGTTCTGAGAGCCTGCCGCAAAGTGATCGCAAATGGTGGCCGGATGGCCTTTACTGTCATTTCCATTCCACCGGGGCTTGGCAAAGTACAATATCAACGGGCGAGAGAGAGCGGTCCGGAATTCATCGAGTGTGAACTGGAGTACGCCGCCATGCTCGAGCAGAGCTCTTGGCGGATGATTGATCGTAGGGACATTACAGGCAGACATGCTGAAACCTGCCACCGACAAATTTCTGCAGACCAGGAAAATAGAGAAGAATTGATCAGGCTGATCGGTCCAACGGCATTTGCTGAAAGACAAGCGGTTTGGGACAAGAATTTGGAGGCCATCACTCAAGGCCTTCGCCGACGCGAACTCTATGTTGCGGAACCCTTATTGGATTGACGTCAGTGCCTTTTGGGCAACCGAGGGGTTCTGGTTCGTCATAACCGCCAAGGACGTCGCTACACGACATTGAATGCAAAGCACTCACCGTTGGCGGAAGATGAACAGGAAATCTGAAACCAGCAAAGCAGCGGCTGACAAGCCAATAAAGAAGTTTCCAACTATGCGGTACCATAAGACCGCGAAAATGGCAGACCAACCGTCAGTTGCCGCTCTCAACTTTGTCGATCAATTCGTAACTCGTCGGAGGGTCGGCGCAAATTCCGGGGCCGCACTCCAGAAGCGCCGACACGGCATTCACGATCGCAAGTGCGAGCATCAGCAAGAATGCCGACTTGGCCAAAACACTGCCACCGAAACGCTGTTCTGTTTCTTCAGGTGGCGCGGCCTGGTATTGTCTCTCAGACAATAGCATGATCGATGTCCCGATAATGACCAGAAAAAAGGCAATCCCGGCCCAGGTGTAAAAATGCAAGCCAAGCACCGGTGAGCCGTAATGCCCAGTGCCAGGAACGATGTGCAGCAATATTTGACGAACGGAAACGCTGCCCCCGAACACCGCGGCAAGCAACATCAATGCATAGTTTCGCGGTCTGGCCCCATACAAAAGGTTTAGCCCCAACCCGAAACCGACGGCTACAAATCCGACTCGCTGCAACAAGCACAATGGACAAGGCAATTCGTATAGGGCCAGCTGGTAGTAAAGGGCCAAGACCAGTACCAGGCATACAGCCAGCATGCCAAGCGCATTCAAAGTCCGCGAAGTTTCAGCTGTCAGCGTCATGGTTCAACCCTCAAAGTTGAATTGTCAGAACAGAAGTCGCATGAAATTTGAACCAGTACACACTGACCAAAAGCGTAGCGCCGAATACAACGTAGGCCACGGTCAAGCGATTGTACCACGCCAGCCCCATCGCACTTGCAAACAACCCAAATAAAAGAGCAATCATCCCATGTCTTCCCTGTTGCCGCATCACATCCGAACGTGACTTTCATTTTATCAGCGGCTGAATTGCCTAGCAAGGATTGAGTTGAAGTGGTTATTGGCCAGCCTGCCGTTATCTGTACATGCTGGCTATCTAAGTTTAGCGTCTTACTGAGTTCTGCATAGAAAAAATTGAGGTTGGAGATCGTCATGCCAGAAAAAATTGCGGTTGTCACAGGAGCGGGTGGAGGAATGGGGCGCGCGATCTGTCTCAAGCTGGTGCAAGACGGGTTGGCAGTGGTTGGATTGGACGTGTCCACAGAACGGCTTGAGCAAACGTCTGCATCAATCGGCGACGGTTTCCACGGAATGACCGTGGATTTGACGGATGCCGCAGCGGTTGCCAACGCATTCGCCACCATCAACGCCCAACACGGCGGATTGGACGCCTTGGTCAATAATGCCGGAACTTGTCTGATGTCCGACTTTCCAAATATCCCGGCTCGGGAACTCGACAGTCAAATGGCGATAAACTTCAATTCGGCGTTTTATTGTTGCCAACAGGCCATCTCTTTGATGATGGGCCGCCCGGGCGTGCGAAAAATCGTGAATATTTCGTCCAATGGAGCCTACAATTTTGATGCCTTCGACCCACCGCATTATCGTGCCAGCAAGGCGGCAATGGACACATTGACCAAAGATCTTGCGCGGCGTTATGCGACGGAAAAAATTGCCGTTAACTCAATTGCGCCAGCCATGACTACCACGCCCTTGTTTGATGTCCTGACGGATGATGTGTTGCAGCAGGCGATTTCGGCGATGCCGCATGGGCGCGCGATGGAACCGTCTGAAATTGCTGGCTGGGTTGCATTCCTGATATCCCCTGCCGGGGATATTTCCAGCGGCAATGTCATCATTCTCAACCAAGGGCGGGATGTGCGCTAGAAATACGCCTCGGGTGATTTCCTGAGCGTTGGCCATTGCTCGGGCGAATGCCCGTAGATCACAAACGCATTGGCGTCTTTGGCCAATTTCATCAGGCGATCTGCGCTGGCAATGGCTTTGGCTTCATCCCAGGACCCGGCAAACTTCTCGTCGATTTCGGCAGGGCGCGAAATCGCATCACTGGTCAGCAATACCACCCCGGTTTCAGGCATTTCCAGTCTCAGTGCCAATTGGCCCGGCGCATGACCCGGTGCGATGAGAACACGAAACCCAGGGCCGACCTCGACATCGGATTCAACAACCAAATACTCTTGATCTGGCCATTCCAGCGGCTGGATGTCTCCCCAATAAAGTGGTCTGGGCAAACGCCGTTCTTCGCCAGAAACCAAAATCGGGGCCTGCGGAAAATCACCAAGCCCACCAACATGATCAATATGCGTGTGTGTCAGAATATGTAGATCGACCTGATCCGGCGTAATTCCTGCCAAGGCAAGCTGGGCTTCGGGCATATTTGCCATCTCACATTCAAGAACTTCGCCAAATTCATACAGCCTGTCCTGTTCGGTGGCTGCGGCTTTGTCCTCGGCATACTTTTGCGGAAACCCGGTATCAACCAACACAACTTCACCTGCGTCTGTTTGGATCAGAAACCCGCAAATGCCGATAACCCTTGCATTTGCGTGTACTTTGAACAGACCGTAATCCAGAACATGCAACGACACAGGTCGTCCTTTCAAATAATCTTTGGCTTGCATAGGGTCTCCTTCAATATTGCTCCAACGATCACGGGTTCAAAATGAAAGTCAAGATTCATACGCTGTTTCAGTATCTGCTAGATACAACGCAAGCCGATCCCGAGGCATTTATTGGCTTCTCACTGGCCGAGTCACCAAGACTTGGCGACTTCATGGATGATCTTGATCCGGACATGTCGCTTGACTGGAATCTAAAATCCTTTCGCGGTCTTCCCTCGCTACGGCAGCGTGTCATCGATCAGGCTGGTTTGGGTGGACTTTGCAACGCCGATGATGTGCTGATCACAGCCGGTGCCGCCGAAGCAAATTACCTGGCGTTCATGCAGATTGTTCAAGCCGGGGATGAAGTTGTTACCGAAAGCCCCGGATGGCCGCAGATAGATGTTTTGGCCAAAGCCAGACAGGCAAGGGTCAAACTGGTCGAGAGAGACGAGAGTACTGGCTGGGCTTTGCCGTTGGATCAGCTGGAAAATATGGTCACTGAAAACACCCGGCTGATATTCCTGACCAACCCAAACAATCCAACTGGCAAGTTGTTGAGCACGGACGAACTGCACAAGATTGCGCAAATAGCGGACAAAGTCGGAGCCTGGCTGATCATTGACGAGGTTTATGCCGGGCTTGAATGGACCGCAGAAAGGGCCCCGTCAATTGCAGGCATCTATGAGCGCGGCATAACCACAGGCAGCGTATCCAAGGCCTTGGGGCTGCAGGGGCTGCGTACTGGTTGGCTTATCTGCAGAGACAACAACATGGTGATGGATGCGATCATCCTGCGGGAAAACAGCAGCGAAATCATGAATGTCTTGGGCGAGGCAATCGCCGAAGTTGCCCTGCGCCCTGATCGGCTGAAGCTGGCTTTGACCAAGGCGCGCCGCGACAGCAATGCTACTCTGGAACATCTGGACAGCTATATCGCGTCTGAACCAAAATTGTCATGGCACCGGCCCGAGGCGGGACTAATAGGTCTGGCCCGGCTTGGAGAGGGTATAGACGGTGATACCTTCGCAAAACGTCTCCTGGCTGATCCTTACAAGACATTTTTGCTGCCCGGCAGTGCCTATGGTCTTCCAAATCACATCCGCATGGGTGTTGGCGGCGGGGCCTCTGCGAATTTGGATGTCGGGCTTGCCCGGATGTCACAACTGCTTGCTGCAAATTAGGCTACGAATTTATCAACAGCATTTTAGCCGATCCTGTTGATATCGGTGTGTGGGAAGAACTCTGCCCACACATGCCAAAACAGTCCCGACTTAACATCTGCCGATCGCTGAAGCTGTTTGCCGTCGGAGGTCTTGCCGAAGAAATCTACAGCTTCGACCGGTCCTCCCGTGTCGTTGACGAAGACATTTAGGCTTTCGTATCTCGGGTCCCACGCCACGGCCAGCGGCTGGCTGCCAACTTCTGCGTTTACGATATTGCCCTGCTCGACGACGAAATCGTCGGTCCAGCAAACCGCATCGCTGCCAATATTCACACCCCAGACGTAAGTCTTGGTCGGCAGCCTCGGGTCAATCGGACGTTCAAGGTTCTGCATGATTGGCCGAGCTTCCGTGTGGTGCTTCTGGATCGTCGCCGTGAAAGCCAGTTCCATCGCGAAATCCAGCAAATAGAGTAGCGGGTTGGAAGACGGTTTGTTTAGGAACACAGCGCCTTCGGGGTACGCCTTCTGGAAACCGCGGAACGTCATGCGAAAGGTTGGCCAAGGACGCATCGTGAGCGTCGGGCGGAGGGGACAGACAGGCCCCTCTGCGGACGTGCCTTCATCCTTTGAGCGGAACCCGTAAATCTGCTGCAGAGGCTCACCGGAGTTATTGTCGCGAAGGACAAGATTGTTACCATGTTGCGCGAGAACTTCGAGATCCAGTTTCTCTCCCTCGACCTCGGGCGTATATCCGAGACCGAGGTTCGCGATGGCACAGTACGTCATGACCACGTTTTCACCGTCCAGCCCATCTTTGGTTCCTGCTAAATGGGGACGCATTATCTGGGGCTGCGGATGCGCGCGCGCCACGCCATTGTTTTCCAGCACGATCACTTGAGTTGAAGGGCTGACGAATTCTTTTGCTTCCTCGATACTGTAATAGCGGGCTTTGTCCTTCTGGTTACGCAAACCCAAATGAACGTATATCCATGTGAAGCCGATCAACCCGATGGTAAGCAGTGTAGCAATCCAAAACACCCATCCGGCCCCCGCGCCTAAAGCGAAGTAAGAGATTGCCGATATGCTCCACGCACCCAGTCCTACTGTGAGGAACCTGTATTCATAGCGGATGAAACGATCAACATTGGCGCGTTTCGTCTTAATGAATAGCTGAGGAATGTCACCAAGGTCGCGGAAATACAAAACGGCAATTCCAAACGAGATGGCGGTGCATGCATAGAATAGGATTTCGGAAAACATTTGTTTCAGCCCTTTTCAATGATCAAAGTGCTGCTCCGTAAAGCCAAAGGCACCACTCCAAAGAAAAACCTAACAGCGACTTGGAGCTAGTCAAGCCCGTAACAGACCTCTGTAGTACCGAACAAAAAACGCGATCTCGCTGCCTGTTGAAGGCCCTCTGTGGATGGTTCCTGCACTGCAGCTTTGCCCTCAAGGCGTTCACAGCACGGAGATGGTTTCCTCGCCACGAAGGCTCGCCAAAACAATGCGGATACTCTCTTCAGAAAAATAGGTTTGCCGGGTTTTGCGGCGGATGGATTTGACCAGATTGGTAGCCGAAGCTTTGCTGGTTCCGGATTTCTTGTTCATCTTCACTCCTTGACGGATACGATGAACCAGAAATCCTCCGTTAACTAAACCTCAATCCTGTCCCACGAGTGCTGACGTCAGACAATGATTTGAAGGTCGAAACCTGGGCTCAATGGGACTGGGCAGCCAAGGGCCGGATCTATGAGACGGCACCCAAATCGTTTGAGATCGACATATTTATCGACAGCGATGATCCGCTGGACGATCAACAAGCACTGGTTCGAGCAGCCCAAAAGGACTGTTTTATCGAACAAACTCTGGGCCAATCCTACACGATTGTGCATAAACTGAAAGCTGTGGATGGATGCGTGAGCGTCGATTAGGCAAGTAGAATCGAGCCGCTTTGGGCGACCGGCAAATCAGCCGTGCCTCGAGCAACGCTTTGATTTAGCCGATACATTCAGGGCAATTCGATCGCGTCCGAAGGTGTGAGTTTTCCGCGCTGACAGTCGCTGTATAATTTGTTGATCCGGCAGGCTCGCGGGTCACGCAACGTCACGACGCCAGTCGGGTTCAACGCGCCTGTTGCATGACAGTAGAGTAGCCAAACAAGACGCTTGATTTGGGGCGACTGTGCAGGAGGAAAACCATGACGCACCACGGTACTGATCTGATCGTGAACCGCAGTGATCTGTCGCAGAGGCAGATTGTAAAGTCTTCGTTTCCTGATCCTTTGCCTGAGGGTAGTTGCCTGCTGAAAATCGACAGTTTTGCTCTGACGGCAAACAACATTACCTATGGGGTGGCCGCCGATATGCTGCGTTATTGGGAGTTCTTTCCAACCGGCGATGACACGACCGGACGCATTCCGGTCTGGGGGTTTGCCGATGTAGTGGCCTCGGCCCACCCGGACGTTGCCGTTGGCACACGGGTCTATGGCTATCTGCCAATGTCCACCCATGTGCTGATATATCCTGACCGGGTGTCGCCAGCGGGCTTCTCGGACGGGGTGGCGCATCGGGCCGGGTTGTCACCGATCTATAACCACTATGCACTGACGTCGGCCGATGCACAGTGGTCGCCACAGGGCGAGGCGATGATCAGCCTGTTCCGACCATTATTCACCACGTCGTTTTTGTTGGAAGACCTGCATCGCGAGAATGACTATTTCGGGGCGCAGACGGTCATTCTGTCCAGCGCGTCAAGCAAAACCGCAATTGGGCTGGCGCATCTGCTATCGCGCGCGCGGCCTGATGGGCTGGGAATTGTCGGGTTGACCAGTGCGGGCAATCGGGATTTTGTCGAAAACCTGGGCTGTTACGACCTGGTGCTTGGCTATGACGATCTGGACAGCCTGCCAGTCGGGCCGGCCGCTTATGTCGATATGGCGGGTAATGCGGATCTGCGACGGCGGGTTCATACGCGACTGGGGGATGCTTTGAAAAGCAGCCGCGCCGTCGGGATGACCCATTGGCAATCTTCGGGCGGCTTGGGGGGCGATGATCTACCGGGCGCTCGGCCAGAGTTCTTCTTTGCCCCGTCCTATTCGCAAGAGCGTCTGGCCGTATTGGGAAGGGCCGAGTTCCAAGCCCGCCTTGACGCGGCATGGTCCGACTTCATCGTTCAGGCAGAAGGTTGGTTCACAGTTACTGAATTCCGTGGGCCGGAGGCGGTACAAGCACGATATGATGCGAGCCTGCGCGGTGATATATCCCCACACGAGGGTCATATTCTGTCGATGCATGACTGATGATGTCTGTTTTTAGGTGTGTTGCCAAACAACCCTCAACAATACAATCTGACAACGCCCTTCAGCCAGCTGAGACCCCGCAGATTCACTATCAAAGCTGTGGCGGCTTCGATATGGTCGAATAAAATGAAATAGCCCGTCTCTGGGAAAACCGAGCGTTTCAGAATGCCTTGAGCAGGAAGAAATTTAACGACCTGGTTTTGAGACTACATAATCAAGGTGTCGGCATTGCAACCATATTTGTTCAATCAGTCTTTGCGGACCCAGATACAAAGTCACCTTGGTCGCTTTGCCCCGCAACCAGCAGAGTTACTTGATCTGCGAGATGCCGCTGTTGCGATTGTTATCGTGAACAACAGTGAGACAAATCAAGCAAGCGTTTTGATGACTTTGCGACCCCAAAAGTTGAACCGCCATGGGGGGCAATATGCTTTGCCAGGGGGACGTTTGGACGAAGGCGAGACCTTTGTCGCTGCGGGTCGGCGTGAGTTACATGAGGAATTGGGGCTGAACCTGTTAGAAGATGACGTCTTGGGAAAACTTGATCAATTTCCGACACGCTCGGGTTTTCGCATTTCTCCCATTGTGATGTGGGCATCCGGGACGGTAGAGCTTCGGCCTGACCCCTCCGAGGTTGCAGAAGTGTTCTTGTTGCCTCTGACTGAACTTGATAGCCCCAACATTCCGCGTCTCAGTTCCAGCGAAAACAGCGAACACCCGGTGTTGTCCTCCTATTTCCCGACGTTGGGGCATTATATGTATGCTCCAACAGCAGCCATTCTTTATCAGTTCAGAGAAGTCGCTTTGCGCGGGGTATCAACTCGCGCTGCACACTACGATCAGCCGACATTTGCTTGGAAATGAAACTCTGTCGGTCTAATTACCTGTTTTTGAA
>PIVL01001017.1 GCA_003354145.1 Paracoccaceae bacterium | reverse complement strand
TGCGCTGCGGCGCGCCGGTTGAAGTCGGCGACCAGCCCCTGGAGCGTGTCGGATGCCTGCTCCCCCGGCGCGGCGACCCTGCGCGGACGGTTCCGTAGCGCGCCCAGCGCGGCGCTGGCCAGCTCCTTCCGCTGCGGGCCCTCCGCCAGCCGCTGCGTCATCGAGCGCGGGTGCTCCACCGCGTTTGCCCCCACCGAGTGCCCGTACAGCGCCCACCGTCGCGCCTGTCGCTCAGCAGGCTCTCGGCGTCCCAGCGCCGTGAGCAGCTCCTGCGCCGCCTCCGTGGCCATGTCGCGCCGCCTCGCGGTAGGCTCCCTTGCCGGCTTGCTCCCCGCGAATATCTCGCTTGCCGGCACGTCCTGCGTCCAGAAGTAGCGCTCGGCCACGCCGAGTCCCGGCATTGCCGTCCCATTGTGCGTGCGGCTGTCCTGGACGACCGCGTCGTCCGCGATGACCACGAGCTCCCGTGAGGCCCGTGTCATCGCGACGTTCCGGATCGCCGCGTCCGTCGCCCACAGTCCGCGCGCGTCGCGGTCGTCGACCTCCCGCCTGTGCACCAGCAGCACCGCGGCCTCCACGGTCACGCCGCGGCATACCCTGATCGTCTTCACGCCGCCCTGCTCCACCAGCTCCCGCAA
>PIVL01000151.1 GCA_003354145.1 Paracoccaceae bacterium | reverse complement strand
TGCGAAAGTCCGGTGCCAACAATCAGATCGTATAAGTCAGGCACGGTGAAAAACTCAAAAGACCCGTCAGTCTCCGCCGTGAACGGATTGGCAAGCGGCGTGATGCTCCCCGCGTCCTCGTACAAGGTAGCAAGGCCAGCGGTTGACTTTATGCGGACTTCAACCGCGCTTGATGGAACAATAGCGCCTTGGCTTGTAACGGCCCAATTTCTATATCCTACCAGATCAACCATCAGTCAAATTTCCTTGTGTCCTCGACGTTGAACACACCGGCACCGGCAATTTGCCGTTCGCCGCCTGACAACGTGATCCATGTTTCGCAGTATTTGCGGGTTGCTGACATTGCTCCACTTTCTGCAGCCGAAATGTCGAATGTGTAAGTGAAGTCGTTTGCAAGGGTAATGTCGCCCCCGGTAAGGCTGAAACTCAGAATGTTAGCCCCACCGAAAGTTTCCCAAATATCGAAGGTGATTTCAGTAGCCGACGAAAAGTCAATTGACGGTTTGTCTGCCATCAAATACGTCTTGTCCGCGTTTTGCGCGATGCACATATTCAGCTTTTTGATGCAACAAGCCATGTATTCAATCCTTACTGTCTCTGTGGCATTTTGCCTGATTTGCACCGGACAAACAACCACGCCAGCCAAACCCGACAAAACGATGCGCGATGGGAGTATTACAGTCATTTTGAAGCTAACTCCCGTTCCAGTTTGTCAACAGTAGCCAGAGCAACGGCCAGCTTAATGCGCTGCTCCTTTTGGGCTGCAGGTTCCGGCCTCGCTCTGGCTGCAGAAATTTCGGCCTTTAGTTTATCAACGGCCTTCGCATGACGGTGTTCGGCTGCTTCAATCTTTGATCGGATCTGTTTAAGTTCATCGTGCATGATAGCAACTGACTTTTCATGCTCCCGCGCGTGTTTGCCGACTATGGTCCCGGCTGCGTCCAGTTCAGCCTTCAAACTGTCGATCATAGCATCTTGCTTGAGTATGCGCGCAGAAAGAACCGGAACATGGTCAGCCTGCACCCGCAATTCGTGGTTCGCCATTTGCAGCCGCGTCACGTCTAGCTTCAAGGCCGACAGCCGTTCCACCTCAACACGCGAAGCGGCCAGCCGGGACATGAGTTCTGATTTAGTCGGCATATCAACTCCCCTTATGTTGCGCTTTCGCCGCCGTTTGGATGGATCATAACCCCACCGGCCAAATTGGTATCCCCAATAAACCGCACATAATCTACTGCCAAACTTGAGCCAGCTACTGTCTGATTGATAACCCCAGCACTCCCGACAGTAATTGAATTTGCAGAGGCAGAAACACCAATAACAAGCCCTGTGGCAAAATCGCAAAAACCAGAAATAGTCCCTCCTGCATTCGGTGGTATGCTTGCTAATACAACAGCGCCCAGAACAGTTGATCCGCCATCGTCGGACAAGTCGAAGCTGACGGTGCGCGTGGTTACTGCGTTTGAGTTTCGCACTCCTATTGTGAACCAAACTCCAGACCATGCGCCCAAGCCGCTGAAATCCGTATTCCCTGATCCGAGCGCGGCAGCATCAGATTTGAGCGCGATCTTAGGCGCATCCGTTTCCCCCGCTGCAGTAGCGGCCAAATTCTGATCCAAGGCAATCATCAGCGTTGATGTAACCGGACTATCCGGGTCAGTCTCGGTTGATGCGATAAGTCTGTAAGTCATAGTGTTTCCTCTAAAACATCAAATATGGACCGGAACCGTCACTTGCAAAAACAAGGGTTCCTTCGTCCACAATATAAGTCCCCTCCAATTTTTCTGCATCACTCGACCCAGCATAGTTGGCTCGTGAATTTTCCGTTATAAAACCATACCGGCCATCAAATTGATAGCTTTGCGCAGTTGCACGAAGGCGGTTGTCTGGCGATATTTCCTCGATCGATGTAATCTGCATCTGGGTCGGCAGAGCGTTTCCTGTATCATCAGTCAGAACTCGGCTCGTTATTTCCACCGGACTTCCAAGCACAACATTCGCATCGTCCTTCGCATCATAGGTGAACGTGATTTGTGTTGGCGTGTTCCGGTATCGATTCAGCAAGCGCGCGGCAACGGCAGAGGACACGCTATCATCTCCGACGCCCAACCACCGCTGAAACACCTCATAAATTTGCGTCTGGTTGTATTCTTCCGCACTTTCAGCATCCGCGTCGATAGCAACCTGAACGCGCGCAAAGTTATTACCGTCCATCGCACTTCCGGTCACGTCAAGCTGTCCGGTCCAATATAGAACGCGAGACAGCCGCTCTTTGTGCAAATCCTCGTTCTGAATTGTATCCTCAATGAAGGTAACGCTGTCACTAAGTTCTGGCGCTGTTTCTCCAATCTCAAGAGGCCGGTTTGCGCGCATGCGGATTTTCTGGTTCACTTCATCCCACCAGAACATGACGCCAAGCTGGGATATTTCACCGGCAAGCAAATTCACTCCCGTTGGCTTGGTGACGGTATTGGTAAGCAGGAATCCTTGCAGCCATCGTTCTTCCTCGTCCTGCCAATCGGCAAGCGTAATGAACGCAGGATCGATACCAGCGAAATTGACGAACAGGTCGTAAACCGTGTCAGATATAAGCGCTTCCTCAACTCGGAACGCCTCTTGGAATAGATCGTCTATGGAATGGGTCGCCGCAGTGGAGCCATCAAGCCCTCTGGCGGTCAGTGTGATCGTATCGGACGACCGAGTATAACTGACCACCTCAGATCCAATTGAAGCGCGCCCAGACGAAGGATAATCAGCACCAACGCCTGCCGGGAGCAGATCGAATACCGAAAGCGATGTGTCATCAATATCGCTGTCCATTTTGCCGGTTGACGGTTGAGGCGCCTGCGCCTTTACATTGTCGGCCAGATCCAAAACGTCCTGCGCCGTGATCTGCACTTGGCCTGCAGCGTTCGGTCCCTTCCATTCCGTTATCACGTAGTTTCGCGTCCTCATCGACGCCAGCGAGTCACCAACCTGCCCCTCAAGAACCCGCAGCGGTCGGCCCACATAATACGGGAAGCGCCGACGCAACTTGGCAAAGAACGTCCCGCGATCAGACGGATTGTATCCGCCCTCGTCGGTTTGAGCCGCGCCGGATACCCGCTCGGATCTGTATTGGTCAAACCATATGTCACTGTCGGCAAAGTCCTGAAAGTTGACTACAACGCGAGCGCGTTTGCCTAGAGCGCCTGAACGGACGTTGACGCCCCCAAGGTTGATTTTGGTCGGGTTCGTACTGACAGCGCCTGACAGCGCCGGATAGATACGCTCATCAAATGGTAGACCGTCAACGTTCTGCGCGAACCGCAGCGTTTCCGTTGTGGTGGTGAAATTCGGCGTGTCTTGGCATGTGAAAAACGTATTGTAGCATTTGCGAACGCCGGTCGTGCCTAAAATAGCCTTGCATCCCGGTGTTACTGGATTGGTGTTATAGAACCGTGCCTCTGAAATCGTGCCATTAAAATCGGCTGTTGATTCTCCTGTTGGAGCGTTTCCATTAACCTCGCCAATGGCACCGTCACCTGTCCCTGTCCAATTATTAATATCCGTAACAGAAACACCACCAAACCCAGCAATCGGAGACCCGGATTGTATGATGGTCATGCGGCCTGTTCTAGGAAGGTTTACCTCAACAATAATAGTAACAGTTAGTCCAACATATGGAGCAACTGGAACTCTAATATCTACGGCATTATCTTGCGGAAGTGAGCCGCCATTTCCGAAACGCCAGACCAGTTCGCTTCCTGTAACTCCTAGATAATTGCCCGTCGATGTGCCTCCGCTTTCCCAAATACAGCCAACTGGAGAGGCATCGAAAACCACGTCAAACGCGACAACCACGTCTGCGCTCCTGTCGTAGTCAGCAGTGGTTACTGTATCTCCGTCGTTTTTTGTGACATCCTCACTGCCGGTCGGTTCGCTGCTTGCGGCAGCATATGTCAGCGAACAACGTTCTATATCGATTTCAACGATCTGGATTAATTCACGACTAAGGGTCATCGAACATTCTCATTTCAATTTGAGCCGACATATATCCCTTCGGCCCTGAGTTGGTCGGCATAATTGGCGGACCAGATCGCCAAGCATAAAAGGCGTCTTCGAATTGAGTAGGACGCCACGCCCAAAATGCGCCGCCTCCGTTGTTGAAGTGGTTCTGGAATGGAACCCAATCGTCTGCGCCATTGTCCCGAATGAACGAAGGCAACAAATGGGTCAGATTTGCGACCGCTGACGAACCCTTTCGAATAACGGACGAGCCAAGAAGGTTTCCGCCCTCGCTTACGTTCGATTGAAGGTCGACCCGCGTCGGCGTGATCGGTGGCATGTATCCCTGATAAATCCGCTGCGGGACAGTCAAACGCTTGCCAAGGAAGAAAACGCCGACCGATACCAGTTCTCCGGTCGTCCCCCCAGAAATGCGCAGCCTCCAATAGTTAGTGGTCGGCGTTTCATTGAATACAAAAAATATTGCTTGGTTATCGGTCGGCGTGACCGTCCCGGCCCCGGAATCGACCCAATTCGAACCGCTATCAATGCTCGTTTGAAGGCTGACGGTCCCGCCGAAGTCCGATATCGTATGCGCGGCAACGCAGGCCATATTCATTGTTCGATTAGCAGGAAGGACGAGTTGCGCCTGCGCGAACCCGCCACCGCTATATGTGGAAATCCAACGGTCATATGTGGTTCCCGTTAGAAGATTGGTCGGGCTTTCTATCTCAACGCCAAGGCTCTGCGTCCAAGTCCCATCAACCGACCGATTCCGCCACAGTATCATCGGGTTATTTTCGGTGCCTGCCGCTGCAAGGGAAGCTGCCATGCCGGATGAAATTGCTATAGTCATGTTCTAGCGCCTATCGGTTTCTACGGATCATCGTACAGCTTCATTTCAAGGCTGACTGACATATAGCCCTTCGGACCGGAGTTGGTTGGTTTAATAGTCGCGCCACCGCGCCAAGCGTAAAACGCATCCTGAAATGTCGTCGGTCGCCAAACCCAAAAGTGTCCGACCCCATCATTGAAGGACTTTTGAAAATTCACCCATCCGGCATTGCTGCCGGTCGAACGAATAAAGCTAGGCCGTAAGTGGGTAAAATTAGCAACCGCAGTCGATCCTTTACGGACAACCGACGAACCTAGAAGGTTGCCGCCTTCGCTCACGTTTGCTTGAACTTGGTTTTGGGTTGGCGTTATTGGAGGCGAATAACCCTGATATATCCGCTGCGGAACTGTCATTGGAATGCCAATATATAAAACGCCGATTGTGATCTGTTGACTTGCCGCCCCGTTAGATACACGAACCCTCCAAAAGTCGGTAGCGGGTGCTTCTGTAAATAGAAAAATTATGGCGGAATTGTCAGTTGGAGTGACTACCCCGGCACCAGCATCGGACCAGCTTCCGCCGCTGTCAGTGCTGTATTGTATCCGAACGTCTAGTCCCTCTAAGTTATGCGCAGCAATCCCAACCATACTGACTTCCCTATTGCCGCCGAAATCCGCGATAGCGGCCCCGACTCCGCTTCCGCTAAGTGTGGCAATCCATCGGTCATATGTTGAATCTGTCTCTAGGAAAGTCGGACTTTCAACCTCGCTTCCAGAGCCTTGCGTCCAAGTCGTGTCTATCGAGCCGCGATTCCGCCATAGAATGATCGGATTATCATCTTCGCCAGCCGCAGCCATTTGGGCAGCATAACCGGCTGAGATTGCTATGGTCATGTTTCAGGCACCCTTATGTCGCAAACGATATATTCAATCCACGGTCGCCAGCCTCGTCCTGTAGACGATCGAACAGGCCGGAAAGCTGGTTTCCGCTAATCATATCGCTTGTCCCTAGACCCGACAAGCGCACGTCTAACGGCGTCTGTGCAGCCACTGGAGCAGCAGCAGCCGCCGAAGCACCGCCACCGCCGCCGCCACCGCCGCCGCTGGAACTCACGCCCTTTATTGACGCCACTTGTGACAACCCAGTCGCAAGAACCTGCGCCATCGCTGAAAGGTTGGCAGGGTATGGGAGTTTCAACGCTTCCGCTGCGCCGGTATAGGTAGCGATAAGTGCCTGCGCGATACCAGCAACCTTGGACGCCTTCAACGCCTTATCATTGAACTGGCCAAGCGCCCCTAGAAGGTTTGCCCCGGCACCTAATGTCATCTGTAGATTTGATTGGTCAGCGCTGCTCTTGATCCCTCTAAGCCGCTCCTGATATTCTTCCTCAAGGCGCAGCTTTGCCTCGTTGAAACCGCCGAGTGCTTCAAGTTCTGTCTCGTTGGCAGACATTAGCAGCGCCAAACCGTCCACGCGGAATTGCTCGACAACTTCCTGCTCTGTTTTAAGGCTCTCGATTAGAGTTTCCAACTGCGCCTCTGATGGATCAACTGCGGAGACACCTGTTCCGCCGGTTGTCCTTTTTCTTTTGTTTTGCGGCAACACTTCGTCATAGGTGGCACCGGCTTGTTCAACCGCTTCGCGCGCTCTTAGAATAGCATCGGGAACCCGTTCTGCGGCCACGGCCATTGACTCAAACTTCAACACGATCTCATCGTATGTCGAACCAGCAGCCTCCGCTTCTTCCCTCGCTCGAATAATTTCGATCGGGATTTTCTCTGCGTTCTTGAGTTGGGCGACTATAGTTTCGTTCAGAAGTTTCTCGACGCCGAGTTTATCTGCGAGTTGCACAATAATCCCGTCAAGACCTTTGACTTCGATTCCGCGCAATTTCAACGTTTCTTCCAAGCCGCTCAAAAGTCTGGCTTGCTCTGTTCCCTCTGCTTTGGCGATATCGACAATTCTCTGCCGGAGAAAAACGGCTTGCTGCAAACTTTTCACGCCCAATTCATCGGCGGCTTGCGCTCCTCCCGTCCCAAAGAACCCAGTCCCAAGTCTTTGCTCAATGTCGAACCCAGCCAACTGACTGGCACCGAGTCCCAAAGATTTTAAAAGGTCGCTGGTCGCTGCGCTCTGAGCCTCTTCGCGCGCAGCTTTGATTTTATCAATCAGCACATCGTAAGCCGACGACGCAGCTAAAGCCGGTGCTGCTAGAGCGTTCGTGTTCCTCAGTTCTTCCGTTGATTCCGCCAAAGACTCCAGCGCGTCCTCGGTTGTCGTCACTGAGCCGCCAAGAGCATTAAACGCCATCGCAAGCGCCGGGATGGAGAGACCAGCGACAACACCTATCGCCGCGCCGACCACGCCAAAACCACCGGCAAGCTGGGGAAGCTGCTGTGACAGCGCGCGTGTGACGCCCTGACCACCTTGGATCTGGACGATGATATCCTGCAACTGGAACGACACGTTCTGCAATTGGCTGCGCGTTCGGCCAGATACGTTGCTCAGGTTTCTAAGGGAGTTTGAAAACTTGTTCGTTTGTCCCGATGCAACTCCGGCGCTCTGCGGGATATCCCTCAGCTTTTGCTTTAGACGCTCGGCGTTCGCTTGCGCCTCCTTGATATCGACATCGAACTTAACCTTGACCGTTGGTAATGCCATTTTCTTTCCACCATTCCTCGTCGCTCAAGTCGAGTTCATAGAGCATTTCATCAACGTCGCCTTGCGTTAGGTTCCCGGCGAATTTCTCGCCGCCGAGATCGTCGGAGTGGAGTTCGTATTCGCAATGCCACTCTCCCATTGTCATGCCCCAGAATTCGCTCGGCTGGATTCCCCACTGCCGAGCGAAAAGATAAAGCGCATCCCATTGCAAAAAAGTGTCGGCCTCAGACGGGACTACAGAGTGTCTGGGCCGTCTGCTTTTTTTTGGTCTTTTGGAACCGGACTAAGGGCTTCGATAACTTGGTGCCATAACTCAACGACCGCATCGTTGCCGCCGTTGTAAAACTCCTGATAAACTTCGTCAGAGATAAAGTCAGTTGCTCCGGCTTCGTGCATAACCGCTTCGATAACTTGCGCCATAATGGAAATCTGCGGGTTCCCATTCAGCGATTGGTTTGTCACTTGAACGAGGCTAACTGGCCCTTCGCCGGGAAGCCCTCGTTCGATCCGCCGTAACAGTTTCATAGACGGGACAAGGGTGAAGTCCTTGCCTCCCCATGAAAGTGGTGTTTCTCTAAAAATACCCAAAGTTCATCTCCTTTTATTTAGGCAAACGTTATCGTGCCAGAGCTTTCCAAGCTGCAAGTGAAGGTAATAGGATTTGCTCCCTCTTCTCCGCTATCGGCGTATGATGTAATTGCGAACGCCCCAGAATAGGTGCCAATAGCGGCAACGGCAATCTCAAAGTTATTGAGGGTTGTTCCATCCCCCACTGCACGCGCCAGACCGGCCAGAACATCGTCGGTCGTCACGCCTTCGCAAGAAAGCGAAATGCTGGTGACGCCAATATCATCAAGCAACGTGCGAACGCCCAAGTCGTCCTTATCGGTAATGTCGATGATTTCGTTATTGATCGTCAAACTGTCAGTCCGAGCGCCAGCGATAACAACGGCTCCACCGCCGCTATCATAAGCGATTCGAATTTTGCGTCCTGCTGCTGCTACCATAGTCTCGGTCCTTCATAGTTAGGGTTGACTTAATTTTGTGCCTATAAATCGCACGACCCACCCCGTTGACACAAGGGTAGATTATTCGTCCTGATAAACCACGTTGAACAGCATCAGTCCTCGCCTCGTTGAACCGTCTGGGTCTGGCACAAACGCAACCGATACCATGTTCGTGGTTATGTGGTTTGCACTGGCGATGGTTAAGTCTTGCTTCTGCAATAGATCGTAGACCGCCGAAGCCACTCCCTTGGCCTCTGTGTAACCGTCCGTGCGCGTCCATACATTCAACTGCACAATATCTTCGCCGCCGTTGACATCTTTGGTATCGAAAGGCGTGGTGTCGTCCTCCCCAAAGGAGACGAACGGATAAAAGTCGTCGTCGTCAAAGTTTTCCTGCGGTGTGGCCGCAAAGATTGCCGGGACGGTTCCAAGCGAGTCCGTCCAGCTTTGCGACAGGCTGGCGACAAGCGCTGCATTGCCAGAAAGGACGCCATAGATTGCGGTTTGAACTTCATCAGATCTCATAGCCTGCTCCTAAGTGCCGCTTCGATGGCGCGCGGTAAATTCGTCTTTGATCGTGCCAAGGCCGGGAGCCACATAGGCCGAGCAGCCATTTTGCGAGTGCCAAATTCCAGATAAAATGAATATGGCAAAAGGCTGCTAACGGTGGCCATGAGGCGACCCTTTTCCAGTTTTATAGATCGAAGGAGCGCGCCAGTGTCAACGGCTGGCGATTGCCCCGGCGAACTTGCTTGATGAACGCGCCCTCCCGGTCGCTGGTATATCCTGCCGGTGTTGGGACCGCGCTTATGCAGCGCCTTCACGCGCTGCTGATACCGGAAAGCCTCTTTATTGATTTCATCCGACGCCACGTCCTCAAATATATCCGCCAACTTAGAAAACTCTTTTCCGAATGCTTCCAAGTTTGGAGTCGTTATCGTGAAGGTAGCCACTGTTAGGCCGAGCGACCGACAATGCAGATCTGATACGTCGCTGCCGCGCCTGCGCTGTTTGCAATGCGCAGAATGTCGGCTGTCGCCGCTGTAACAGTGCCAAGCCCTGCAGCATCAGACGACGCGATCTGGAATGACGCTCCCGGCTTGAGTGGACCGACTGTATCGGTGGCAGACCCAAGGAATCCAAAGAACGGATTGGTGCCAGCGCCGATCGTCAAATCGGTGGTGTTCGCTGCCCCGCTGATTGGAGCGTTTACGATCGTGATTGAAACGATCGTGATGTAAGTCAGTGTCACTCCGAGCGCGTCCGATAAAGCGCCAGCCAGATCAAGATCGTCATTTGCCCCATCGCCAACAACTCGTTCTTCCATGAACATCAGGTCTGCTTGGCCTGCCGCTGTCCCGTCAGTTGTGTTGATCGTTCCGTTCAGGCTGGGAGTAAATCCCGGCCCACCAAACGCATTGGTCCCGGTCTGCGTTGCCGTGACTGTCGTTGTAATCTTTGCCGAAAGAGTCATTGCCGTTCTCCTGTTAGGTTGCCACACCACCCTCAAGTTCAAGGCGCAGCCAAGTGCTTCTGTCCTCCATATTATCAACAAAAGTGATGTTGAAATAGCGGCCATTTACGAAAAGCCTATCGTCGGCCTTTACTCCGGCGAAAAACGGAACGACGAGCTGGTTCTTGGTGTTGGCCATAAGGGTAGTTTCTCCGAATATCTCGTTGCCGCTCTTGGCCATGAAATAGGCCGCAGTCGGAGAGCCTGCTATGGTTTGCCAAACCGTATCGAAGCCACCGGAGCCATTGCGCGTCTTTATCTGGGTCTGGAAGTCAACGGTCACATTTAGCAGCTCGTCTTTTGGTATGGTTTCAATGCCGAAGAACGTGCCAGCAACAACCACGTCATGCAGCCAAATAATCAGGTACTCGACAGTCTTGATTGTGACCGACCAACCCTCCTGCGGAATAACCGTGAACCCCTCAAGATAAATGTCCTGAGTTCGATCCTTAAGGGTATTCTTGGGAAAGCCTCCTCCCGGTGCCTGAAAGTCCACAACCGCTCGCCCCGTTCCCTGCGTGACCCCATCCTCGTCCTCCATAGTTGCTGGGTTGATTGAATCAGTAATAGACGCGGAAACCGCGTTGAAGGCGCTTGCTGCGATTTGGGCGACTGTGACCATTGGGCTTCCTATTCTGCAGCTTCGGCTTCGGCTTCGGCTTCTGGGACGTCAGCACCGTTTGCCTTTTCAGCAATCTGTGGCTGCTCAACATTGGCTTGGATTGTCGCCGCATAGGCTTGAAGTTTCATAACAACAACCATCGCCTTTTGGCTCCCGTTCAAACCGTCCTGAAATCCGGCCTTGGCTTGAGCGTTGACTGCGTTGAGCAGGAATTGGCATTCTTCAATTGATAGGTCCATCTTATTTCCCTGTTTAGTTGTTTTCTGTGTCGA
>PIVL01000150.1 GCA_003354145.1 Paracoccaceae bacterium | reverse complement strand
GCCTTATGGGAATGGAGCGTGTCTGACCTTGAAGGGTTCTGGTCGGCAATCTGGGATTACTTCGCGATCCGTTCTACCGCACCTTACACAACGATCTTGGCAAATCGAGAGATGCCAGGTGCCAAGTGGTTTGTGGGGGCCGAACTGAACTATGCAGATCAGGTGTTGTGTCATGCGGGTCAAACGCCAGACAAACCGGCGTTGATCGTTCAGTCAGAAACATTTGGGCGATCGGAATTAAGTTGGGCCGACCTTGCCCGGCAGGTGGCCAGTGTCGCAGCCCATCTTCGCGCGATGGGAGTCCAAAAAGGTGACCGGGTTGTGGCGATCCTGCCAAATACAGAAACCGCGTTGATTGCCTGTCTGGCGACGGTGTCATTGGGGGCGATCTGGTCGTTATGTGCGCCAGATATGGGCCATGTGGCCATTCTTGACCGGTTTTTGCAAATCAAACCCAGGGTTTTGATCGCGCAGGACGGCTATGTCCATGCGGGCAAGATGATTGACCGGCGTGACGTGATTGCGACCATTGCAGGTAAATTGCCATCTCTTGAGCAGCTGATTTCGGTGCCGGTGGTTGGCGCGTTGCCTGACGGTGCGGTGCTTTGGTCTTCGCTGACGGGCGATGATGTGGCGTTTGAGCCTGTTTCGGTGCCATTCGATCATCCGCTATGGATTGTCTATTCTTCAGGCACCACCGGCAATCCGAAACCCATTGTACACGGCCATGGTGGCGTTCTGCTCGAGGCCTCTAAACAATCTCTGCATCAGGACCTGACTGCCAAAGACCGGTTTTGTTGGCTAACCTCTTCTGGCTGGATCATGTGGAACGTGCAGTTTTGCGCATTGGCGCGGGGTGCCACCGTTGCCATGTATGACGGAGCGCCAAACCATCCGGACATGATGGAACTTTGGCGGTTTATCGCTGCTGAAAAGCTGACCCATTTTGGCGCAGGCGCGGCATTCTTCGCCAGCTGCAAAAAGCTGGGGCTGCGACCCGGGGATGATGTTGATCTGTCAGGCCTGCGTTCAGTTGGCGCGACTGGATCGCCTCTTGGGGATGATGATTACGAATGGATCTATGATGCTGTCAAACATGACATCTGGCTGAACCCGTTTTCTGGCGGCACTGATCTGGCAGGCGCGTTTGTTGGTGGCAATCCGATGCTGCCGGTCAGGGTGGGCGAGATGCAGTGCCGGTTTCTTGGCAATGCGGTGCGCGCCTTTGACGAAGACGGTAACGAACTGATTGGCAAAGTCGGTGAATTGGTTTGCACCGAACCATTACCGTCAATGCCGCTATATTTCTGGGGTGATGACGGCAACAAGCGTCTGATCGAAAGCTATTTTGACACCTATCCCGGAGTTTGGCGTCACGGCGACTGGATCGAGATCAATGCCAAGGGTGGGTCGGTGATCTTTGGTCGCTCGGATGCAACGATCAATCGCAAAGGGCTGCGCATGGGATCGTCCGAGATTTATCAGGCGGTTGAGTCGATCCCGGAAATCATGGATTCGCTACTTGTCGATCTTGAATTTCTAGGCCGCGACAGTTTCATGCCGCTGTTTGTGGTCCTTGCGGACGGGGCAGTGCTGGATGATGCGATGCGTGATAAAATCAACGGCGCAATAAGGACTTCGGTCTCGGCGCGTTTTGTTCCAAACGAAATCGTCGAAATTAAGGATGTGCCGCGCACTTTGTCAGGCAAAAAACTGGAAGTGCCGGTTAAGAAGCTGCTTTTAGGCGGTGATCCTGCCAAGGTGGTAAACAGGGATTCGATGGCGAATCCAGACAGTTTTGATACCTTTATCGCCTATGCCGCCGCACGCGGTTGACGCATTAATGCAAGGGAAACGGGTTTGATATGACGGATGTAGCAGCAGAATTGCTTGATCTCTTGGACATCGAGCGCATTGAGTTGGATATGTTCCGCGGCGTCGGATCGGGGGGCGAGACCAGCACGCGGATCTTTGGCGGTCATGTGATCGCACAGGCGCTGGCCGCCGCTTATCATACAGTCGAGGGTCGCAAGTGCCATTCGCTGCATGCCTATTTCATTCGCCCCGGTGATCCGTCGATTCCGGTGATCTATACAGTGGATCGTGCCCGTGATGGCGGCAGTTTCACCACCCGGCGGGTGGTGGCAATTCAACATGGTCACCAAATCCTGAACATGAGCGCGTCATTTCACAACGACGAAGAGGGATGGACCCATCAGCACGATATGCCGAACGTCGCGGGGCCAGACGGATTGCTGAACCGGGCTGAACTGCGCTCGCAGGTGGTTGATCAGATCAACGAAAAGCATCGTTCGGATTTCATGCGCGAACGCCCCATTGAAATTCGCGAAGTTGCGCCGCGTGATTTCTTTGATCCCAAACCAACGGATGACAGCAACCATCTCTGGTTCCGCATGGAGGCTGCCAAGGGCACCAGCCCGCAGATGCAACACTGTCTGCTGGCCTATGCGTCGGACATGAATCTGCTTGGCTCGTCATTGCGCCCGCATGGTTTGACATGGTTCAAAGGTCAGGTGATGACCGCCAGTCTGGACCACGCAATGTGGTTTCACGCACCGATCCATTTTGAAGATTGGCATCTCTACACGATGGACAGTCCGTTCACTGGCGGCGGGCGCGGTTTTAATCGCGGTGCGATATACAATCAGGATGGGCGTTTGGTGGCAAGTACGGCACAGGAAGGGTTGATGCGCCCGTTGCGCAAGAAATGATCGATCCGGACTGGATGCCGCGCATGGCACAGCGCGATGACTGGCTGGCGTTGGTGGTCGAAGACATCATTGACCCAGCTCGCGAAATTGTCGACCCGCACCATCATTTGTGGAACCGTCAGGGGCGGATCTATGAGATGAACGAACTGGCCGCAGACACCGGATCTGGCCACAATGTGGTGCAAACGATGTATATCGAATGCCGCTCGTATTGGGATAGCGACGGACCCGACAATATGCGTCCGGTCGGAGAAACCAAACGAGTCGCCGAAATGGCTGCTGGGTCTGCATCCAAGGCGAAGATTGCCGGGATTATTGGCTTTGCAGATTTGCGCGATGACCAATTGTGCGATGTATTGAAAGCCCATAAAAATGCAGGGCAGGGGCTTTTGTGCGGCATACGGCAATCCGGAGCCTTTGACAGTGATCCTGATGCATTGGCAATTGTCGGGCGTGGTGTGCCGGGTCAATACAGTGATCCGGATTTCCGACGGGGCATGGCGCGGCTGGCAGAGCATGGGCTAACATACGATACTTGGCATTATCACCATCAGGCGGGTGATTTTCTGGAGCTAGCAAGGGCCGTGCCAGACACCGTGATGGTTCTGGACCATTTCAGCACACCGTTGGGTGTTGGACGCTTTGTCGGTCAGCGGGATGCTATATTTACCCGCTGGAAAGACGATATGGCTGCCTTGGCAGACTGCCCGAACGTGCGGGCAAAACTTGGCGGGCTGGCGATGGCCGACAATGGCTGGGGCTGGCATGATCGCGAATTACCACCCACTTCAGACCAGTTTGTTGCGGCCTATGGCGATTGGTATCACCATATGATCGCCTGCTTTGGGCCAGACCGCTGTATGTTTGAGAGCAATTTTCCTGTGGACCGCGTGTCGGTCAGCTATCACGTGCTGTGGAACGCGTTCAAAAAAATCGCATCGCGATATAGCGAGGCGGACCAGCAGATGATGTTCGCCGGTACCGCGCGTCAGGTTTATGGGTTGTAGTCACGCCCCAAAGTGATCTTCAGGGCGTGGAAATCTTAGATGCCACCACCATAGAACCGGTTGAGCTTGCGCATACCACCGATCCATTTGTCGTAATTGTTGGTCTTGTTGCGCATGTAATCCAAAACCTCTGGATGAGGCAGAACAAGAAATGTTTCGGCCTCGATCGTGCGCACACAGGCCTCGGCCACAGCTTCGGGCTCTAGCATTCCGTCCATCGCCGCCACAGATTTCTCGTGGCCACGGGTCATCTCACTGCGCACGGCTTGCGGGCAAAGCACAGACACCTTGATCCCATCGTCCCCATGCGTCATTGCCAGCCATTCCGCCAATCCTACGGCTGCATGTTTGGTAACGCCATAAGGGGCCGCGCCAACCTGATTAAGCAGGCCAGCCGCAGACGCGGTGTTCAACAAGTAACCACCACCACGCGCAATCATGCGCGGCACCAGATGACGCGCCGCCCAGACATGAGACATGACATTGATATCCCAAATCCGCTGCCAGTCGTCGTTAGGGGCATCAACGCCGCCCAATGTCAGGATGCCGGCATTGGAACAGAACAGATCAATCGGGCCGACTTCGACCTCGACCCGTTCGATCATCGCGGCAATTTCGTCCTCGGAAGACACATCAACAGTGATTGCCAGCCCGTTGATTTCATTTGCAGTATCTGTTGCTCCTTTGTCGTTCATATCAACGCAAACCACTTTTTTGGCACCTTCTGCCGCAAAGCGGATTGCCAAGGACCTGCCAATACCACTTGCGGCACCGGTTACGACGACGATTTTGTCTTTTAGCTGCATAGTGCCTCCTTATGCCCACATGTTTGAGCCACCACAGACCGTCAGTGCCTGACCAGTCATATAGAGACTTGCATCCGAGGCCAGAAACGTGGCCACGCCTTTGAAATCTTCGGCTTCACCCAGACGGCGCAACGGAATGTCGTTCTTGATCCGCTTTTCAGTCTCGGGATTATCCCACAGTTCGCGGGCAAATTCTGTACGTACCAGGCCGGGGCATATGGCGTTAAAACGTATGCCTTGGGGCCCAAATTCCGCCGCCAGGTTCCGCACCAGCCCGATCAGCGCCAATTTGGACATCGCATAGGTGCCCAACATCGTAGATGGTTTGAAAGCACCAACGGACGAGGTGAACATCATTGATCCACGACCCTTCTTGACCATGTCAGGCACAGCCATTTTGGCCAGCCAAAGGTTGGACAGAACATTGGCATTCATGGTTTTTTGATAGGCATCATCCGGGATTTCCGAGGTTGGCCCGTAATATGGGTTCACCCCGGCATTACCGACGACAATATCAATTGGTCCGGCCTTATCACGGGTGGCATCCACCAGCGCCTGAAGCTGTTCTTTGTAGCCGACATTACAGGCCACCCCGATGGCGCGGTCCGC
Organism: Paracoccaceae bacterium; assembly: GCA_003354145.1. Taxonomy (GTDB): domain Bacteria; phylum Pseudomonadota; class Alphaproteobacteria; order Rhodobacterales; family Rhodobacteraceae; genus NORP181. Next base: position 5,748 of record PIVL01000150.1, on the reverse strand, counting down.
GCCAACGGTCTGGTTGATTTGATCGGCTGCTTCGTCCAGCTGGTCCTGTTTGCGCGACGATATCACCACCGTCGCGCCATGTTCAGCCAACTCAGTCGCCATCGCCAGACCCATGCCCTTTGAGGCACCCGTAAGAACCGCAACGCGACCTGTCAGATCAAAGAGTTTGCTCATGTTTATGGACCTTCAAACAAGCGACCGGGTGCTTCGGCCGCAACTGCAGCTTGGCGGTCATTTGACGCCTCGTAATCGCGCACTTCGGCGCGTGCAATCACCTGATGATGCACCTCATCCGGTCCGTCCGCAAAACGTAACGTGCGTTGACCTGTGTACATGCTGGATAGAGGTGACCACTGAGAAATCCCAGTCGCGCCATGTACTTGCATGGACTGGTCAATGATATCACATACCTGTTCCGGCACTTTGGCTTTGATCATCGACACCCAGATGCGGGCCTCTTTGTTGCCCAGAACATCCATCGCTTTGGCTGCCTTGAGAACCAGCAGACGCATCGATTCAATTTCGATCCGGGCGCGGGAAATGGTTTCCATGTTTTTGCCCAGATCAACGATCCGCTTGCCGAAGGCTTGGCGTGACACACCGCGCCCGATCAACAGATCAAGCGCCTTTTCCGCCTGCCCAATAGAGCGCATGCAGTGGTGAATTCGGCCTGGTCCAAGGCGAACCTGAGAAATCTCAAAACCACGACCTTCGCCCCAAAGCATGTTGGTTGCCGGTACGCGCACATTGGTCATTCGAATATGCATGTGGCCATGTGGTGCATCATCATGTCCAAAGACACACATCGGCCCAAGGATTTCGACGCCGGGTGCGTCCATTGGCACCAGAATTTGGCTTTGTTGGCGGAATGTTTCAGCATCGGGACTGGTTTTCACCATGCAGATCATGATCTTACAGCGTGGATCACCGGCACCCGAGATGTAATATTTCTCGCCGTTGATGACCCATTCATCGCCCTCAAGAACAGCCGTGGTTGAAATATTTCGTGCGTCCGACGATGCAACATCCGGTTCGGTCATCGCAAAACAAGACCGGATTTCACCCGCCAAAAGCGGCTTTAGCCACTGTTCTTTCTGCTCGGGTGTGCCAACGCGCTCCAGTACTTCCATATTGCCGGTATCCGGAGCCGAACAGTTCAGCGTTTCCGGGGCCAGCGGGCTCTTGCCTAGTTCAGCGGCGATATAGGCATAGTCCAGATTGGACAGTCCTTCGCCAGTTTCGGCATTTGGCAGAAAGAAATTCCACAACCCGGCCTCTCGTGCCTTGGCTTTGGCGCCATCCAGCAATTCCAACTGTCCGGGGGCATGTGACCATCGATCGGCGCGGCCCTCACCCAGACGGAAATACTCTTCTGTGATTGGGTCGACATTTTCTTTGATGTGACGGATCACAGCGGCGTAAAGCGGCTTGGCCTTGTCAGACATTTCCAAATTATTCATGTCAAATTGGGTTTTGTTAATTCCCATTGTTCGTCTCCTTGATATTACAAATGTCAGGTTGGACGCTGTTTCAGCGGTTCACCCATTTTGGCGCGCGTTTTTGGACAAAGGCATCAACACCCTCGCGGAAATCTTCGGTTTTCATCAGGTCAGCCAGCACTTCGTAGCTGAATTGCAGATTGTCTGGCAGGCCTTCGGCAACGTCCAGCGAGTTCAAAACGCGTTTGGTGGCTTTGACGGCGGAGGGCGACATCGACGCAATTTCCTGCGCCTTGTCCATCGCCGCCTGCATCAGATCAGACTGCGGTACGACCGCGTTCAAGATGCCAAGGTGCCGCGCCTCGTTCGCGTCGATATGACGACCAGTCAGCAGCAGATCGCGCGCGGCCATACGACCAATATAGCGGCTAAGACGTTGCACCCCGCCAGTGGCGGCGAAAAAGCCAACTTTGACCTCGGGCAGGGCGTAGGTGGAATTGTCTGCACCAATAATTAGATCGCACGACAAAGCTGTTTCAAAGCCACCGCCCATGGCAAAGCCATTCACCGCTGCGATGATCGGTTTTTCAAGGTCAAATCGCATCGACAGGCCAGCAAACCCAGTTGTCGGAATTGAGGATTCACCACCTTGTTTGGTTTGTTTCAGATCGTTCCCAGCTGAAAATGCTTTGTCTCCTGCGCCGGTCAGGATCGCCACCCAAAGCTCTGGATCTGTGGCATAATCATTCCAAACCTGATCCATTTCGGCATGCATTGGGGCGTGAACTGCATTATAGACATCCGGTCGGTTCATCGTGACAACAAGAACGTTGCCTTTGCGTTCGGTTTTTACAAATTCATAGCTCATGTTTTGTACCTCATGCTGCGCCGGTTTTCAGGCCACCTGTGTCAATATCAACAAATTTCCCACCATTCTCTGCGAGATCTCGCAAAGTTTTTGTCGGGGTGAAATTTGCGTCTTCAACCGCCAGTTCTTCCATTTTGGCAAGGATCGCCGCCGCACCAACCATATCGGCATAATACATAACGCCACCCTTATCGGCAGGCCAACCATACCCGTTCAGCCAAACTACATCTATGTCCGAGGGCCGCTGAGCCTTGTTTTCTTCGAGGATTTTCAAACCCTCGTTGATCATTGGATAAATACAGGTCTCGATGATGTCCTGCTGCGCCATTGTCGTGGGCTTCGCTTTTGTAATGTCCTGGATGATCTTTGCTGTGACGTCAGAGGGGATTGGCGTGCGCGCAGCGTCATAGTCATAATATCCGGCCTGGGTCTTTTGGCCGCGTCGGTCCAGCTCACACAGCGCATCACGAATTGGGTTGTCGGTGGTCGCACCTTTCGACCAGCCAATATCAAGACCAGCCAGATCGGACATCTGGAACGGGCCCATGCGAAAGCCAAAGGCGTTCAGGGCGGCGTCCACATCCCACGGCATGATACCGCGATAAATCAGTTTTTGCGCCTGTGCCTGACGGGCAAACAGGATGCGGTTGCCAACAAAACCGGGACAAACGCCCACCAGGACGGCGATCTTGTTGATTGCTTTGGCCAAATCCATACAGGTGGCGATTACGTCATCTGCCGTATGATCGGTTCGCACAATCTCTAACAATTTCATCACGTTGGCGGGCGAAAAGAAGTGAAGACCAATAACATCCTGAGGCCTGTCGGTGACCGATGCAATTTCGTTGATGTCCAAAGCCGAGGTATTGGTTGCCAAAATCGCGCCGGGCTTCATGACGCGGTTCAATTCGGTGAATATCTGCTTTTTCAGCTCCATATTCTCAAACACAGCTTCGATCACAAGATCACAATCGGCCAGATCCGCAAGCGCCAGTCGACCATCATATCGCGACATTCGCGCCTCGACTTCGTCTTGTGGGTAGCGTCCCTTGTCTGCGCTGCGCTGGTAATGGCCGCGTACAATCGAAAGTCCCCGGTCAAGCGCGTCTTGCCGGGTTTCGACAATGGTCACGGGGTATCCGGCTGTGGCGAAGTTCATCGAAATACCGCCGCCCATTGTACCGGCCCCGATAATGCCAATGGATTTGATCGTGCGGCGCGCTGTTGCGTCGCTCAGGTCGGGAACGTCCCAGGCAGCTTTGCCTGAGGCCGCGATATAAGTGCCAATTTCTTCAGTTGTTGGAGTGGTCATAGTTGATCCTTTTCTATGGTCTTAAGGCAGGTCTCACGCGCGACACGCCGGTCGATTTTGCCGGTGGCAACACGGGGCAGGGGATCTCTCTGGAACCAAATGTGTTGCGGGATTTTGAAATGGGCGATGTGATCGGCCAGAAACTTGCAAAGTTCTTCCGCAGTGAGATTCACATCTTGCTTTAGTTGTATTGAGGCCCCAACGGTTTCGCCCAACCGATCATCCGGTACTGAAAACACGCAGACCTCGGCCACAGCCGGATGACGATGAATCGCACCTTCGACATCAAGGCATGCGATGTTCTCTCCGCCGCGGATGATGATGTTTTTCTTGCGATCGACAATGGTAACAAAGCCGTCTTCGTCAATCGTTCCAAGATCACCGCTGCGCAACCAACCGTCCTGAAATATCTCATCCGTCGCTTCGGGTTTGTTGAGGTAACAGCGCATGTTACTGGCACTTTTTACAGTGATTTCCCCAACCGTTCCAGTCGGGACTTCGCACCCATCATCATCCAGAAACTTCAGCTGCTGGATCGGCGGATACAGTCTACCGGCTGATCCGGGACGCGCCACATAGTCGGGGCCAGATATGCCTATGCCATTGGCGTTTGTTTCGGTCATTCCCCAACCGGTGGCGACTTTTGCATTGGGAAACAGCTCAGCCAGTTCCGTTACCTGTGCCGCCGGGCGCTTGGCACCGCCTGCACCAACATGGTCGAGCAACGGCAAGGTCTCATTCATTTGCATGGCCTTTGCCATCAAATCAGCCGATTGGGTCGGAACGCCAATAAAGCGAGTGACATTTTCGTCTCGAATGACATTGACCGCGTTTTCAGCGTCCCATTTTGGCAGCATGACGAATTTGGCCCCGGCAGGAATGCTGAGCAGGAACAACGAATGCGAGGCCGTAACGTGAAACAAGGGCGTCACGACAAGAACAGCTGGACGTGGGGCAGGCGGCGCGCCCTCTTCTGGCGGATCCAATAATGGTGCCAGGACGGCCTGCATCAGCCAGGTGAACACAGAACTCAATGCTCCGCGATGGGTTTGCACGACACCTTTGGGTTGGCCGGTTGTGCCCGAGGAATACATGATCGCAAAATCATCATCTGTGTGGATGTCTACGGTCGGCCAACTGTCATCAACCATAGCGTCACGTAACACCGAATAGCGCAGTTCGGTCAGGTCTTCGCCATCCCGAACACCAATCAGTTGCAGATCAGCGTCTTTAGTCAATGAAAGCAGGCGTTCAATCCGTAATGCGTCGGCAAAAACCGTCTTGGTGCCGCTGTCTTTTAACGCATAGTCAAGCTCTTGTGTCGTCCACCATGCATTCACAAACACGATCACTGCCCCAACTGACGCAATCGCAGCGGTCAGAATCACCATTTCCGGACAGTTGCGCATTGCGACAGCAACCGGATCCCCCTGGCAAACACCCAATTCGCTCTGAAGAACATGCGCCACCTTGTTGGTTTCACGGCAAAATTCATCATAAGACCAGCGTTCATTTTCATACACGATGTATTCAGCTGCGCCATTGCCTTGAATTTCATGACTCGCCTGCATCAGTGCGCGAATGTGCGGCGGTATGTTTTCGAATACGGGGTACTGAATTCCTCGGATATCAGCGGTTCCAACCTTGAATGCCGGGTTAGTTGTGGTGACATGATGCACGGCTTGATCCAGAGTAAGTGCGTTCATCGTGTTGTATTGCCTATATGCATTTGCTGAATCTCCGCTTGCGACTCTGTTGTTGACGAAAGATTAGTCTGGATTTCAGAGAGTGCAATATCGCATGTCGGAACAGCGTTTCGCAAAACTCAGGTTTTTATCCTGTCACGGGCCATACTGGAAACCCGCGTTGCGTAACGGTAAATATGGTGAGGAATTGTTGTAGGTTCAGTATGACCTGCAAGTGTCAGTGTTTTAACGGTAATACCTTATCCGTGTTCCTGATTGTCATTCTATATTTTTAACATAATATCGATTATGCGAATTAGAGCTAGAGTGAAAATATACCAAACCTAACGTAAGTTACTCTACGTCGCTTTGCCGGGCCTGCCCTGAATTGGTACGTAATTCCTGAAATGCTTCAAACTGTGATAGGAAAACCTTGCCGGTCAA
>PIVL01000461.1 GCA_003354145.1 Paracoccaceae bacterium | reverse complement strand
ATCTGGCCGGATTCCGTCAACGCCTGGATTGTTCCTGCCATCTCTTATCTCCTTCACAGCAAACATTGCTCGAAAGAGACCGGAACTAAACCGGGACAAGACCAGTTATTGGCAACGCAGAAAGGTAAGAAACCGGTCGCCGTTCATTCCTCGGTTCATAGCCAATTCAATCAGGCGCGCCACCTTTACCCCCGCGTCATTTTCAAGCTCAACCGTGCCGCCGCTCTCGCTGGCTGGCGTCTACTTGGCGCACCATAAGGGACGGCCTCTCTGTCGTTGCAGAGGCTGGTTCAGATTCGTCTGACTCTACCCTGGAGAATGACCCTGATTGCCGGATCGCCAACTGGCGGACATAAGAGGCAACAGTCATTAGAATCTCGCGCCCTGAAACGCAAAAAGTTCCGTCGTCCTGAACCCGCTTGAACAGGCGGGATACGGTTTCCGTTTGCACACCAAGCAAATCCGCCAGGTCGGATCTCGACAGCGGCAATTGCATGCGCAAATGATCTCTGGTTCGCTCACCATGCGCGTCCATCAGCCGAAGCAAAATATCGGTAAGCCTATCCTTATTGGATGTTGTCGCGGCGGCGATGATCCGTTCATGATTGCGGTCGATTTCCGATATACAGCGCGATACCAATCGGGTCAGGACTGGCGGATTGCCACACACAACCTTTTGGGCATCACGCTGCCCCACAATGCATACGCGAGATGCAAGCAACGCACGTGCTTCGGTTCGATGAGGGCGGCCCTCAAGAAATGAGCGGAATCCTATGATTTCACCGGGATAAGCCAACCGTAACAGCGTCGACTTTCCATCTGCGTGATGGGTGCGTAGCGCGATCAGACCTTTGGAAACACAGAAAACGCCACTGTTTTCATCATCCTGGTAATAGAGTGGCTGCCCTTCTTTCAAATCTTTGCGTGAAAACCCACGCGTCAGGACCGAGACGGAACAGGATGTGACCGGTTGCCAAACACTGGCTGCATAAAAAGCGCAGTTCCCGCAGGGATGTTGTTGGTTCGCGGGGTCCGGCATTTCGTTCCTCGATAGAGATTACAAGTGCATTTGCAGGCACATGTCCCTTTAACCTGTCTGCTGTGTCTGGTCGACTGTGACCCTTCGTATCATCCATCTTTCAGAAGGAAACGGTTTGCGTTGCTAAAATTTGACGATCGTCAATGACAGAACAGAGAGGCACAAGGCAGATTCAGAAAACTTTGACCAATTTGCACTGTGGTGGAGGCCCAATTGCCAGACGGAAAACCTGCACAACGACCCGGAACTTGTCGATCTGATTTTGAAAAAGCGCACCCATGACTTTCCCAAATCTGAACGAATCCGGGTGGGGTTGAAACCGCTTTTGGGGAACTCGGTTTTCATCTCCAACGGCGAAACATGGGTCCGGTAGCGCCGCATCATTGATCCGGCCTTTGCAGGTGGTCGATTGCGAACCGTATTCCCGTCGATGTGGGACAGCGGCGCTTTCCGCTTTTGCAGATTTATGATGAATCCAAGGTGCCCATGTTGCCGACCGGGTATCCTCCGATGACGGCACTGGCGATGATCCCGCCGCTGTGGCGCAGAGTCTTCAACCCGCGCGTTCGGGCCTGGCGCAGGCAGTTCTATCCCGAAACCAAAGACTGGACCCCTTACAAATCAGGAACCTTGCCTATACCGAAGGGTGCCGGGTAAACGGCCTGCAAGGCTCAATAGTACTGATCCGTCAATACACGCGGCGAATTTCTGGCCTTAGCGCGCGGTGCTGGCGGCACCTTCGGCAATTGCGTCGTGCACCCAGTCCAGGATAGTTTGCGCGTCGTCCAGAAGTGTCACAGCAAGCCCGCCCGCAAAGTCCTCAAACGCCCCTGCGCTTGCACCGCCGACGCCAACCAAAACCGGAACACCCTGATCCAACGCGGTACCAATCACATTGCAAAACCCGCGCCCGGCGGCTTCTTCGGGGCCAAATTTGTTTAGAATGAACAAATCCGCATTTTCCATCGAGCCAGCCTCGACCCGTGAAACAGCTTCGGTGATCGCACTGGGATCAAGACGGCAAGCATCTGAACCCGCACCCAAATTCTGGGTGATCGTGATCTCGGGGCCTTTCGGCAGAACACGAACCTTCGAGTCGCAGCCATTTTCAAAGCTGCTTTCATAGTCAGTAACCTTGACGATACCAACAAGAGACTTGCCCGTGGCCTGCAATTGGCCAGCAATTTCAGATAACAGGCGATCTGTTTCGCCCCGCTTTTGCGATGTTACATATGCGATTTTCATCAACTGCTCTTTTCTGTTAAAAGGGGGAGCCATCGGTGCTTTGGTGTTTTTTACCACTAAGAACCGGTCGAATTACAGGTCCTGATACTGCGGGAAAGAAGCCCACGATAAAGACCAAACAGCCAAGACAATAAAGTACAGCTGCAGCTGCCAGAATTGCGGACGAGTGTTGCGGAATGAGCGGGGCTGTCAAGCGGATCCATGTTGCGGTCCATATCATCATTGCGCTCAACACAAAACCTTTGCCTGCGCGCATGTCTCCGCTTTCGTGATGTGATGCCGCCCGCCCGGCGATTGCCATGATCAATCCGGACATGGCGCCAATGGTTATGATATGAACGGCGTCAGCCAGTGG
>PIVL01001016.1 GCA_003354145.1 Paracoccaceae bacterium | reverse complement strand
ACATTAGGCGCCGCTTCTAGAACCACAGGGATAATGTTTGTAATCATGCAGACCACATTACGGTGGTACCAACATTGCGTATGGCAGTTACCAGGGACACTAGAGGCTTGGCGTGAGTCTACATTTTATAACTATATGTCTGTGAGAAACTAGTTTTCTTAGCTCGTCAGTAGGAGTTGTGAGATTATACTCTATATTTTCTTAATCATCTTACAGAACTTAAACTCACTTATAAACCAACTATTTCAAACTCTCTAGACTTATGGGTCGGACTTAAAGTCCGAGCAACATATTTCTTGAAAAAGTAGTTTTTTATGATTAAAAATGTATATTATTGAGAAATTAAAATAAATCAAGTTACATTAAACCAAAACAAAAAGTATTATTTATATTTTAACAATATTACATTTCTTTGCTTTGTGATTATTTTTTAGGTTGTAGTGGTGGCATTGCAGGTCCTACAGCTGGTGGTCTTCTATGACTATGCGGTGGATTCTGATTGCTTCTACCTCTACTTCTACCTCTACCTCTACCTCTACTTCTACCTCTACCTCTACCTCTACCTCTACCTCTACCTCTACCTCTACCTCTACCTCTACCTCTACCTCTACCTCTACCTCTACCTCTACCTCTACCTCT
>PIVL01001015.1 GCA_003354145.1 Paracoccaceae bacterium | reverse complement strand
TTTCAAAAATTTCCAAACATAGTCGAATAACATCTCAAAATTCACCATTTTTCACGCTGATTTCAGAAATACACTTTTTATTCAAGTCTGATGCCGTTTCGAAAATTTCAATTTTCGCTCCCTTTTCACATCCAACTACAACTATCCGAAAGCTCCAACTACAACTATCCAAAAGCTGTGTGTTATTATGAATTTCAATTTCAACCTATTTTCACGTCCAACTACAACTATCCGAAAGCTCCAACTACAACTATTCGAAAGCTGTGTGTTATTATAAATTTCAATTTCAGCCACTTTTCACGTCCAACTACAACTATTCGAAAGCTCCAACTAGAATTATTCGAAAGCTCCAACTACAACTATCTGAAAGCTGTGTGTTATTATAGTATTATAGGGGGGTGGACCGGTCCGGGACAGTTTTTGGGATCCCCCGGGTATGAAACTTGGTGTGAAACCCCACCAGATGTAGGCAAATCGTCCCAGACCCCCACGTGCAGCGTCTTAGACGTTTTCTGGTCCATATGATCGTTTTTCGACCAAATCTGATCAAATCAGTGATCGGCCAATCAGATTGCAGGATTTCTCTAAAAAACCGTTTTTCTCGAAAACTGCGCACAGTTACCACAAACTAAGTACAGT
>PIVL01001014.1 GCA_003354145.1 Paracoccaceae bacterium | reverse complement strand
ATATGGTCAGGCCTGGACCTGGATATGGTCAGGCCTGGACCTGGATATGGTCAGCCTGGACCTGGATATGGTCAGGCCTGGACCTGGATATGGTCAGGCCTGGACCTGGATATGGTCAGGCCTGGACCTGGATATGGTCAGGCTGGGCCTGGATATGGTCAGGCCTGGACATGGATATGGTCAGCCTGGACCTGGATATGGTCAGGGCTCCACCTGGATATGGTTCTTGGGTAGAACCATAACCAGCAGGATATGGTCAGGCCTGGACATGGATATGGTTAGGCCTACACCAGGATATGGTCCAAATCGATGGTGCCAGACAAGGTCGAAGTCTGGAATCTTTCTTGCCAGGTTCTCTTTCTGCAAATTGCCATGGTAACCATATCACTGATTGGTAGAGAGTAGTTAGGCAGTATTTGCGAAGGCGAGAGTTTTACAGTGTAAAGCACTCTCAATGCCTGTGGACTGTCAGTGGAAGCCAAGCTGGCTCAGTGACAAATTGGTGGACACATCTCATGGAAGCAGTGTAGGGAATATCTGTACAATCACATCATCAGTACGATGTGTCCATTGCCACTGGACATTGTGGTACTTGTTATGCATCCTCCAGGATGCATGTATGTGTTCAGTTGCGTACTCC
>PIVL01000149.1 GCA_003354145.1 Paracoccaceae bacterium | reverse complement strand
GGCAAGCTCCTCAAGCCCCTCGGTCGATTCTGGCAACAACGCAGTATCTTTTTCGCCCCAGATCAGCAGATGCGGTTGGTGCACCATAAATCTTTTTGCTGGTAGGGTCGGCGGATACTGCAACGGCGTGTCGGGGGCGGCCACAACAATCGGGGAGGCGCGATACCAGTGGATCATGGTTTTCAACCGTCCATCACGTGCCCATTCAGTTTTGTATTCAGCAAGTCGCTCGGCGGTCATCCAACCACCTGCGTTTGCCAGCGAAAGAATTGTGCCCATTTTGGCAAAATTGTCTTTGGCAAGGTGGTCGTGCGAATGCTCACCGCGTAGCAGTTCGATATATTGCGAGGCTTTGGACTGCGCGCCACCTTTGGCCAGCTCGCGCTGAAACGGAATCGGATGCACGCCATTGGCGATGATCAGGCGATCAACAAGTTCCGGATGCAGGATGGCCAGCGCATAGGATACCGCCGCTCCCCAATCGTGACCAAAGACGGTTAGGGGGCCGCCGATATGGTCAATCAGGGCAACCATGTCTGACACCAGCTCGGCAACAGCATAGTTCTCAACGCCGTCAGGGGCCCAGCTTTGTCCATAGCCGCGCTGATCCGGCGCTATGCAGTGGAAATGTTCTGACAGCAACGGTGCCAGATCATCCCATGCGCCGCCATATTCTGGAAAGCCATGCAGCAACAACAGAGGCGGCAGATCGGGGTTGCCCCAGCTGCGGATGAAAAAGGGGTGACCGTTCAGCTCAATGGTTTCGGTTTTCATGGCTTGATATCCGTGGTGTTTAGGCTGCGGCGCGCCAGATGCGCACCGCCTTTTGGTATGTCCGTTTGGACAAAGAAGATACCAAAGAGTTCGCTATTGCCCTTTGGTCAAAGTTTCAAATGTAAGCCCCTGAGCCGTGCGTGGTGCAAAGCCTTTCCAGTGCGTATATTCTGCCGTGGCTTTGCCATCATCATCGACTGCAATGACTCCATCAGCTGCGCGTTCGATCAGGTCGAAATAGCCAGCTTTATCAGCATCATCTTTCAAGTGCAGATCCAAAAACGCCGTGGAAAAGTGCTGCGCGATGTTGTTCATCCGGTTGGTATCCCAAACCGCATCTGCGTAATGTTCAAACGGGAGGAAATCCAGATTATCAACGGGCAACCAGCTTTCCTCGGGGGCTGGAATTGGGGCCGCAGCGTTGTGGTTCGCCCCCTCAAATGTCAGCAGGTGACGAGTGGTGCCGGTGGTTTCGGCAAATATCTGACGCATCGCTGCATAGACAGACACATCATCTGCCCCGCCTGACATCATCATCAGAGGTTTTTCGATGCCTGAAAGACCTTCGGCATCCCAGAATGCGGCGTTTTTGCCCCAAGGGCCGATAGTAATAACCGCCTTTACCCGGTCATCAACCAGCGCGGCATGGCTTTCAGTTCCGGCCATGTTGTGTTCCAGCAGCCCATTGGGGGTGCCCCAGGCATATTCGGTTGCGCCTTTGGTAACCCCGGCACCCGCGAATATCAGTGCGCCATAGCCACCCATAGAATAGCCGATTACAGCGGTGTTGTCGGCATCAATCATCGCCCCCAACGGTCCTTCAAGTGTTGCCATCTGGTCGATTACAAACTTCTGATCGATAGGACGGTTCAACAGGGTTGAGCCAAAAGCGTTCTGGTCGGAATAGGTGCTGTCAGTATGATCAATCGACACGGTGACATAGCCCTTAGAGGCCAGATTCTCACCCAAATGGGTCAACAGGAACCGGTTGCCGGGATAGCCATGCGAGATCACCACAAGCGGATATCTGGCACCCGTGGTCGGCGCGGCGTCACGCGCAGCCTGTCCGTGCAGGGGAAATCTGGTTTTTCCGTCACGCAGCGTCACATCGTAGGTGCCACCGAGCGTAGTGCCTTCGGCGGCTGGATACCAGACTTCGACGGTCAGAGGACGGTCATAAAGTGGTTCACTGTCAGCGGTTGTATTAACGATGTCATTTTGGCCAGGGTTAACAAAATTCAGGGTCTGCACGCCAATGACATGCTCGCCATATGGGGCCAGTTCAGGTGCATCGGGCCGAATCCGATCAGCCCGATTTTCACCCAGTACGGGCGCAGCAGTGACAAGGCTGGCGGCAAGGCCAAGCGCGGTCAGAGAAGTTCGCATGTGAAGAGTTCCTTATTCTGGTAAAAAAATTACAATACGGGGCCGAAGCACCCAAACCGGTTTAAAGGTGTATCGAGTTTGACAGTTTATTGACGCGGATCAAGGTCGGATTAAATTTGGCGGGTTATTCTTGGCAGACACGAATCAGGAGGGCTGCCTATGACGACATCGCAATTGATCAATTCCGCTGATCCAACACCTGAACAGGTGCGCATCGCCTTTGAAAGCGGGAAGTATCCGTATTCGACCAAATTGGGGCGCCGGAAATACGAAGAAACCAAAGCTTTGTTGCAGGCCGAGCTGCTTAAGGTGCAGCTTTGGGCGCAAGAAAAGGGCGAGCGGTTTGTGCTGATCTTTGAAGGACGTGATGCAGCGGGCAAGGGCGGTACGATCAAGCGTTTTACCGAACACCTGAACCCGCGTTTGGCGCGGGTTGTGGCGCTGAACAAGCCCAGCCAGCAAGAGTTGGGGCAATGGTATTTCCAACGCTATGTACGGGGTTTGCCAACGTCCGGGGAAATGGTGTTTTATGACCGGTCCTGGTACAATCGCGCGGGTGTCGAGCGGGTAATGGGGTTTTGTGGTGCCAATGATTACCTTGAGTTCATGCGCCAGACGCCTGATCTGGAACGGATGCTGACGCGTTCGGGTATCCGGCTTTACAAGTATTGGTTCTCGGTGACGCAGGATGAACAGAAAAGCCGTTTTGACAGCCGCTCACTTGATCCGTTGAAACGCTGGAAACTAAGCCCGATTGACAAAGCCAGTCTCGACAAATGGGATGATTACACCGAGGCCAAAGAGGCCATGTTCTTTTATACGGATACTGCAGATGCGCCTTGGACGGTGATCAAGTCAAACGACAAAAAACGCGCAAGGCTGAACTGTATGCGCCACTTTTTGTCCTCGTTGGATTATCCGGATAAAGACCACGAAGTTGTCGGAACGCCTGATCCGCTGATTGTCGGGCAGGCGCATCATGTTATCCATCGCTCAGACCATATTCTGGGAACCGCATTGCATCCGGATAGCCGGATCAAGTAGCGCGAAATTCGGTCTCAAGCAGATCAATCAGCGGTGTGATCTGTCCAAAGCTTCGGTTCAGTACCGCCAAAGGTGTAGCCCAATCAGAAGGGGCCACATCCGCCCAAACGGCCAGACCCTTGCGTCGCAGCAGATCGCCTTGGGGATGGTCTTTGGCAAAAGGGGTTGGGATGCGTTTTAACTCTGGCGCGTCCGGGTCCAGCCCGTGTTTTGTCAGATCACTTAGCAGCGATTGCACTTGCATACCAAAAGCACCGGCCACGGCGGTCCGCCAGTCGGGCAGGGTGGTTTTGTCAAACTGCATCAGCCCACCACCCACCCGAACATAATCTGGTGATATGCCCAAAAACAGCGCCGGGCCGGTCCCACCACTGGTCCACATCATATGGAGATGCGTGTGATAGGGCGTTTTGTCCTTGGAAAAGCGAACATCGCGGTGCGGACGAAACAGTTTTGGCGTCAGCGTCCGCCCCATTTGGCGTCCCATGTCAAAAGCGATCTGATCCAGCAGCAATGTGGCCGGCGTTTTCAGGGTGCTGTCATATTGCGACTTATGATCAAGAAACCAGTCGCGATTATTATGCGTGGCAAGGTCAGACAGAAAGGCGCGGGCTTCGGGGATCAGGGCCGCAAAGGGATCAGAGGGCATTGGATTTTCCTAATGTTTAGCTGATCATAGCCTCCCGAGAACCGACCACGCAAATTATTCTTATGCAAGACAGAATGCAGGCACTTGTCGAGTCTCATCAATGCCCCTACTGCTGTGGTATGAGCGTTCAGATGTCATATCCGGGCCATGTCCGCGCCATTCTGGTGCTGGGCCTGCCCATAATCGGCAGCAATCTGGGGCAGTTTGCCATCGGGTTGACCGATACGGTTATGCTTGGCTGGTATGGGGTCGAGGCGCTGGCCGCAGTGACGCTGGCGGCGTCCTATTTCTTTGTGTTGTTCTTGATGGGGTCCGGGTTTGCATGGGCAGTAATGCCGATGGTGGCGGCCTATGATGCAGAAGGAGACGAACTGGGGTTGCGTCGGGCCACACGAATGGGGCTGTGGCTGTCCACGATGTTTGCGGTGTTGGCGATGCCGCTGTTGTGGTGGTCTGAACCTGTTTTGCGCGCGTTAGGGCAAAACGAAATCGTGGCCGAACAAGCTGCGCAATATCTGCGGATTGCGGGCTGGGGTATTTTCCCAGCGTTGTTTGTGATGGTGCTGAAATCTTATCTGGCGGCGCTAGAGCGCACGCAGATTGCATTCTGGATCACAATTGTTGCAGCGGTGTTGAATGGTTTGGCCAATTATGCACTGATCTTCGGCAATTGGGGCGCGCCTGAACTTGGCATTGCAGGGGCCGCGATCGCGTCTGTGATAACGCAGGTGGTGTCGCTGGTCGGTGTGGTTATCTATTCACTGAAGGTTCTGCCGCACCATAACTTGTTCCAGCGATTGTGGCGGGTGGATTTTGAAATGCTGCTCAAGGTATTCCGGCTGGGGGTGCCAATTGGCTTGACCACGTTGGCCGAAGTTTCGCTTTTCACTGCCTCGGCAATGATGATGGGCTGGCTGGGTACGATACCGTTGGCGGCCCACGGCATTGCCATTCAACTGTCAAGTGGGACATTCATGGTTCACCTTGGGCTTAGCAGCGCAGCCACGATACGCGCGGGCAATGCCTATGGGCGTGGCGACCGGGGGCATATGGCGCGTGGCGCGATAGTCGTTATCGGATTGTCTCTTCTTATGTCGTTGGCAACGGTCGCCTTGTTTCTGAGCATCCCCGAATACCTGATTTCGTTGTTTCTGGATATGAACGATCCCGAAAGCGCGTTGATCATCAAGATCGGTGTTGGATTGTTGGCGGTGGCGGCATTGTTCCAGCTGGTGGACGGGGCGCAGGTGATGGCGCTGGGCCTGTTGCGCGGCGTGCAGGATACCAGTGTGCCATTGCTGATTTCGGTTTTGTCCTATTGGGTTGTGGGACTTTCAACCTCTTACTATCTGGGCTTTGTTTATGGTCTGAACGGCATCGGAGTCTGGCTGGGACTCGTCGTCGGACTGGCCTGTGCCGGGGTGTTCCTGATGGTCCGGTTCTGGCGCACAGCGATCCACCGCGTGGGCGTGCCCGACTAAGCAATTGGGGGCGCTGCCCCCTTTCCCCCCGAAGTATTTTTGACGAGAAGAATCCGGGGGTTATCCGGTCTTCTTCATGGGCTTCATCATCCGATCAGCCTTTTTGCGTACCAGTACAGATCGTAAATCGTGCATAGCCAAAAGCAGATTGTCGGTGACCTCTTCCAGTTGGTCCTCGCTGGCTTTTGACTGTGCCCAATGCGTTGTGGTGTTCATATAGTCAACTGCACGGTGAATGTCGTCCATGTCGCGATGGGCCAGAAGGGTCGTGCGCTCATGCATCCAGTCTTTGATACGGGTCAGATCGGCGTCGCTGAGCGCGCGACCGCCGTGTGGTTTGATTTCGCCATTGCGGATGTTGACCACGGCGATCTGGTCCATTTCAATACGGCGCTGGCGGTTCTCGGTGTCGATCCGAAAAACAAATGCGCCGTTGTCACGGACGCGAAAATAGTAGTCAGGTAAATCGGTCGACATCGTGAACCTCTTACTTCAAAGACGCGCAAAAGGATTGAATGCGCGTGCAAGCCTCTTTCAGGGCTTCGTCAGATGTAGCGTAGCTCACCCGAAAGTTTGGCGATAGTCCGAATGCAGCCCCAAATACCACCGCAACGCCGGTGTCTTCAAGCAAAGCAGTGGCAAAGACCTCATCATTGGTGATTTTGGTCCCTGAAGGTGTTGATTTGCCAATCAGACCGGCAATGGATGGATAAACGTAGAATGCACCGTCTGGCAGCGGACAGATCATGCCATCAATGTCTGACAGCATCGACACCACAAGGTTGCGCCGACGTATGAATATTTCGTTGTTCGGTGCCAAAAAGTCCTGAGTACCGTTCAGCGCCTCGACCGCTGCCCATTGGCTTATGGTGCAGGGGTTTGACGTGCTTTGCGACTGGATCTTACGCATCGCTGCGATCAGGTGTTCCGGTCCGCCCGCATAGCCAATGCGCCAGCCGGTCATGGCGTAAGCTTTGGATACGCCATTACAAGTCAGCGTGCGATCCTTAAGCCGCGGTTCAACCTGAGCCGGGGTGCAAAATGTGAAGTTTCCATAGGATAGATGTTCATACATGTCATCGGTCATCACCCAGACATGTGGATGACGCATCAAGACATCCGTTAGCCCCTTCATTTCATCCCAGGAATAGCCGGCCCCTGTGGGGTTGGAGGGCGAATTGAAGATGAACCATTTGGTTTTGGGCGAAATCGCGGCCTCAAGCTGCTCAGGCGTTAATCTGAATTTGTTCTCCAGCGTTGCCTCGGCTACCACGGGTTCGCCACCTGCAAGCAAGACCATATCGGGATAGCTGACCCAATAAGGTGCTGGAATTACCACTTCGTCACCGGGGTTCAGCGTTGCCATCAGGGCGTTATAGAGGATCTGTTTACCCCCCGTGCCGATGCTGATTTGCGATGGTTCATAGTCAAGTTCGTTGTCACGCTGAAACTTGGCGCAAACGGCTTGTTTCAGCTCGATAATGCCGTCTGGAGCCGTATATTTGGTTTTACCCGCCGCAATCGCCGCAATCGCGGCATCTTTGATGTTTTGTGGCGTGTCAAAATCCGGCTCGCCGGCCCCGAGGCCGATAATATCGCGTCCGGCGGCTTTGAGCTCGGCCGCCATCGTTGACACGGCGATAGTGGGAGACGGTTTGACGCGGGACAATGTCGCAGACAGGAAATCCATGTGGGGCCTCGGTTTGTATGTTGTGTGTGACTGTCATAGGGTGCCGCAGAAACGCGATCAAGCGGCATTGAAGACCCATGAGGAGCAGGGATGACCCAGGAACAAACAGATTGGTATGCACCAGAGGCGGCCACCTTTGGTGATCGGGTTGCCGGGGCACGCGATGCCACGGGAATGACGCAGGCGCAATTGGCGCGGCGGTTGGGTGTTAAAAAGACAACGTTGACCAGCTGGGAGGACGATCTGTCCGAACCTCGGGCCAATCGATTGTCAATGATGGCTGGTATTCTGAACGTATCAATTATGTGGTTGCTGACAGGCGAAGGTGATGGCACCAGCGGCCCGGCAGATGAGGTGGTGGCTGCCCCTGATTTTGGCGAAGTGCTGGCCGAGTTACGTGAAATCCGCGCTGACATGCGAACCACTGCCGAACGCACGGCGCGATTGGAAAAGAAGTTGCGTCTGCTTGTGCAACAAGAGCGGTCATGACCGAGACGCACCCGCACCGACTCAAGCGGTTGAAAATGCGCTCTATGCGGCGGGGCATCAAAGAAATGGACCTGATCCTGACCGCCTTTGCCGAGGTGAATTTGGCCGATATGGATGCAGGCGCTCTTGATCTGTATGACGCACTGCTGCATGAGAATGATCAGGATCTGTATCAATGGGTAACAGGGCAGGTGCCGACGCCGAATCCCTACGGTGATCTGATCGAAAATATTTCGCAAACCCTTCAAAAATAGCGATTTTTCATACTTAACCGATTCTTCGGACTTTGCCGTCATCTTGTAGTTGGGCGGACCCAGTCGGAGAGACAGATGAGCATTGAATTACAGAAGGGCATGACGTCCAACAAAGGATTTATGACCGGTTATCTTGAGGCATTGTCACTGGTGGAACGGCTCCACCGGTTGCTGTTGGATGTCATCAAAGATGAATTTGAACGTGTCGGCGTGTTGGAAATCAACGCGGTACAGGCGCTGTTGCTGTTCAATATTGGTGACAACGAAGTCACTGCAGGAGAGTTGAAAAGCCGCGGATACTATCAGGGCAGTAATGTCAGCTATAACCTGAAAAAGCTGGTGGAAATGGGCTACATGCATCACCAGAGATGCGAGATTGATCGCCGGTCGGTGCGGGTTCGCCTGACGCCACGCGGGCGTGAGGTTCGTGATGTAGTATCGGATTTGTTCGCGCGTCATGCTGAAGGGTTAGACACCAAGGGCGTTATTGGGCTGGATGGGATCGATGATATCACCATCTCGCTAAAGCGGGTTGAACGGTATTGGACGGATCAAATTCGCTATATTTACTGATGGGCTGCGCCTGGGTCGCTGCTGTTGAATTGAGACGGGCAAAAGGCCCGTCACTCTATTAGCCTGCCTTTTTCCGTGCCGGAAAATTGGCAGTTGATGCGTGTCCTTCGGGATTGTCCGGGGATTGAAATCCCGGGCAGGCAAGTCTAATGTTCTATATTGGGCTAACCAAAAGTGCAGTTTGCAGCTTTGCATTTAGGGAGCAGAGCGCAGCGAAGACAGGACCGGGCCCTCAAGCTCGCGTTTAAGCTTACGCACCATTGCTGCCTCGTAGTCTTCAAACCCCAGCGCGGTTTCTACAAAGGCGTCGGGGCCAAGAATAACCATAGCCTTGAAATACGCTGTCAACTCGCCGATTTCTACCTGGCGCTGATCGCCGATTCCGGTTGTGTCAGCACCAATGACCAGCGCGTTGATGGTCAAAGAACGGGTATCCAGGGCATCACGAACATCGCGTGGATGAGGTCCGTAATTGTGTTTACCATCCCCCGAAATATCAAACGTGTGTTTCCAGCAGTCTTGTTGCCCGGCCAATAGGGATGCCCCGGTTTGCATGGCTGTACCCAAAGCGGTGCCGGGCGGTGCCTGATCCCGGTTGGTTGTGTCCAAACGGGTAGCGATTTGCAGCAGGGTGGCTTTGTCCCTGATTGCGGTCCATTTCAGTAAAAGGCGCTGATAGTCAGGTGAACTCCATTCAAAGATAGCCAGATGAACCGGATTTGAAGGCATCGCAATGAATGACTGAACAACCTCAGGATGGCGCAGTGCGGCGGCAAGGCCGCTAAGTTGCAAACGATATTCGCGACTGTCCACTGAACCCGAAACATCCAGACCCAGAACCAGTGCCTGACGGCAGGAAGCTTGGGCCTGCGTGGTCAGAGAAATCAGCAACAGAAATGCGATTGAGGTCGCAAACCGCGGTAAAATCCGGCGGATCATCCAGGCTGGCCGATGGGCGCGGTGTTCAATGCACCTGTCATAATCACCGATAATTCACGTTCCAATTTGCGGCGCATTGCACGTTCATAGTCGTCAAACCCCTGGGCCACCTCAAGAAATGCCCCGGCTCCGTGCAGGACATGGTTTAAGTAGTAGTCGATCAAATCAACTTCGGCTTCAAATTCAGCGGTATTGACGACCATGCCGTTTACCGTGACTCCGGCAAACGGGAATTCATTATAGGCGCCCGACGGCTCGAACCCATCGTTGTTTTCACCATCCCCAGCCATATCAATCGTGCGGTGCAAACAATCCGGTCCGCGATCAAGAATCCCAGCCGCATATCCAAGCGCATATCCCATCGACGTCGGGAATTCTTCTGTGCTGCGTTCTGAGCGTCCAATGAGTGTGGCCACATCCAGCAACTGATCCGGGTTTTCAATCAGACGCCAATCAAGCAGCATTTTTTGATTATAGCGCCCGCTCCATTCAAAAACGGCCAGCGCAATTGGGAAAGGGGTCGAGAAAAACGCGCGTTGAACTTCGGGCGCGATCAGTGCGGCGGCCAGGCCGCCACGTTGCAACGCGTCCTCATCCGCATCTACGGAAGAGGACACATCCAACGCCAATACCAAGGCCAGACGACAATCAGACGCCGCCGCCGGGGCAGCACAGAACGCCAAAACAGCAAAGAGCGCGCGGATCACCAATGGCCGGTGTTCCCCATGCTGGTCCAGGGTTCGGCGGGTGGAAGGTCGTCACCGATCTGCAGCAACTCAACCGAAATGTTGTCGGGTGAACGCACGAACGCCATATGCCCGTCATGTGGAGGCCGGTTGATGGTCACGCCATTATCCATAAGGCTTTGGCAAACCTTGTAAATATCGCTAACCCCATAGGCCAGATGGCCAAAATGACGACTGTCACTGGGTAATCCGTCATCGCCATCCCAGTTATATGTCAGCTCAACCGGGCAATCCTCTTGTCCGGGAGGCGCCAGAAAAACCAGCGTAAAGCGCCCACCCTCGTGATCCATGCGGCGGGTGATTTTCAGGCCTAAAAGCTTAAAGAAGGCGATGGATTTGTCCAGATCTTTTACCCGAACCATAGTGTGTAAATATTTAACGGTCATATGCGTGCTCCTGATTTGCCAACAGATTCAACACTAACGGCCAGCGCGGTTAAGTCGAGACGCACTATGCTCAAAAGGCTGACTGAATACCCATATTGATGCCCATTCGCTTGGATTTGTATAGGCTAATATTGCTGTCCGTGTATTGCGCATAAAAAGTCATTGTCGGATTAAAGCCGTAATAATCAACATTGGCAAAGATCAACGTCATTTCCGCCCCGATCCGTTTGTCGTGGCGGCCCTTCGCACTGTGGCCTGACATACCATAGTCGCGTTGTCGATAACCAAGACCAAGTTGCACATATGCACCGGCCCACTGCTTGGCCGGCGACAGGCTTCCACGTAAGGCAATTTCGTTAAATTCCTGGGTCTTGAGTGGGGATTTTCCGACGGCACCGGTTAAAAATACCCGCACCTGCGCGCGCGAGGGTAAGATATGGGCGAACCACAGATCAATTTTGCCTGTGTCCAGATCATTCGTGGTCACGCCAATCTGTCGCTCTCCTGACAGACGGGCGTTAATGCG
>PIVL01001013.1 GCA_003354145.1 Paracoccaceae bacterium | reverse complement strand
GCATCTGCCGCCATGCTGGCCGATCCAACCGTATCCGCATCACATTGATAAAACTGACGATACCGCCCCGGCCCCGGCTTTTCGTTCCGCCAAACCGGGCCCATCGCGTACCGGCGGTATGGCGTTGGCAGATCATTGCGGTGTTGTGCATAGACCCGCGCCAAAGGCGCTGTCAGATCATACCGCAGTGCCAGCCAGTCGCCTTCATCCTCTTGCCAGGCAAACACACCCTCGTTGGGGCGCTCTACATCCGGCAGGTACTTGCCCAGCGCTTCGACAGTCTCAACCCCGGCAGATTCCAGCGCGTCAAAACCATATCGATGATAGACCTCGCCAATCGCGCGCAGCATCTCGGTCCGCTGCGTCACTTCGGCACCAAAATAATCCCGAAACCCCTTAGGCGTCAGCGCCTTGGGACGAGGTTGTTTCTTTTGCTTGGCCATCTGCTGCATCCTTGCACAAAGGGTTCGCGGCGGGTCTAGCCCAACCCCTGCGGCGGAGCAAGCAAGACCACCCCCTGACTTCTTCTCGTTCCAAATACTTCCGCCGGAGGCATCCCGCTTTCAAAGAAAACATAAAACATCAAATGGCCCGGTACGGGCCACCTCTAAATAGCACTCCGATCAGATATCACCAAAATC
>PIVL01000148.1 GCA_003354145.1 Paracoccaceae bacterium | reverse complement strand
CCCAGATAAACCAGTCGACCGCGAATTTCCTGTGAAACCGGGCGCGCAATGGCGGCAATAGGGTCCTCTTTGCAGTCATATTGTTCTTTTGAGGTGCGCCTTAGGTAGTGTTCAAATGGTTCGTCGCGCAAATCAATGAAATGGGCAGCACAGCCACCAACGCATTTTCCATCAACCTTCAGAAATAACCAGAACGCCGTGCCGAGGGTAAAATCATTGCGTGATATGGACATCATCGGGGTTTGCCGTTCGCGCCCTGTTTGTTGAACAAGATCGGCAATTTCTGTGAAATCGGTAGGGGCATAGACCTGAAAACCCTCGGATTCGAGAACGGCCAAATGAGGGGCCGCGCGTCTGACGATTTCCAGTTCTACCAGTTCTGCGGACACGCGGGTTCATCCAAGTTTTTTGTATTTTCCGCATCCGTAAAGCGTTTTGTGGTCAAAATGAACCGCAGATTCCGCGCATGTTACGAATTTAGTGTTTAAAACCATTGGCCCGGTTCCATCAGCCCAAGATCCATGAGCTGGCGCGAGTGCCATTCAAAAGGTGTCGAATTATGCCAGCGAAAACTGTTTATCGAAAATTTCGACCCCGGATTTCGCTTAAGCGCTTTGGCCGTGCGAAACGAACAGATCGCGGCGGTCAGATTGTGGTGCCAGGGGCATGCATAAGTATTGTATTCCTGATCTTCAAACGTGTGATCAGGAAGTAATTTCAATCCCTTGGCGGCCCGGAATAGTGATATCCTGTCGATTTTGCGGCTGGTCTTGGGAACGTGCTCTTCGTATCTCCAACGTAGACCGCCAAAGAAATCCAACTGCCGTTCCTTGGGGTGACCGGTGGCAGCATCGGTTCGGGCCTGCGCATAATACCCGGACTTATCCAAAAACGCGTGATCGAGCGAGACTGCAGATGGGGTTTGCTGCAGGTCATCTGCATAAAGGTCAATGACATATGTCAGCATTGCATCGCGCCGCTGTTCGCCGTGAAAGGCTAACATTTCTCCGATGCTGCGACTTTCGATGAAGGGGTAGAACAAAAATTCGGCGTTGTAGCAGTAATAAAGCCAGACCCCTTCAGTTGCGTCAATCACGGCATTCACCGCGCTTGGAATCGCGTTCTGACGGCTGCAGTCATAGGTGATGCGTTGAATTTTTTCGGCAATATCATCAGGCAGTTCAAACGCATCCGGCATCAACATCAAGACCGATGTGAACCCGCATTCCAGATGGTGGCGGGCGGTTGTGTCCAGTTCAACATCATCTTCAACAAAGATCATTGCCACCGGCCCTTTAGCCAGTACGTTTTGCGCCGTTCTCAGGAATTCGTCGAGAGAAGCATACTTCATGCCGTGTATCCTATTGCGTCTGCTGGCAGCTTGCTGGCATTTTGCGTCAGACTCGGTTAATTGCGCGTGCATTGCAAGCTGTCCCTGACCTCTATATTGGGCATGGCTTATCCCGCGTCACAAAGGCCACCCCATGACTGCGTCCAAGAAACTATTTATCAAGACCTATGGCTGTCAAATGAATGTTTATGACAGCGAACGCATGGCCGAGGCGCTGGGTGGGCAGGGGTATGTCGAAACAAATTCGGCAGATGATGCAGATATGATCCTGCTGAACACCTGCCATATCCGTGAGAAGGCAGCCGAAAAGATATACTCCGAACTGGGGCGGTTCAAAGGGTTGAAAGCCGCAAAACAAGACCTGAAAATTGGTGTCGCGGGCTGTGTGGCTCAGGCGGAGGGTGCTGAAATCATCCGTCGGCAACCGATGGTCGATCTGGTTGTTGGGCCGCAATCCTATCATCGACTGCCTGAAATGGAGGCCAAAATCCGCACCGGGGAAAAGGCGCTGGATACGGATTTTCCCGAAGAGGACAAATTTGAAAAGCTTAAAAACCGCCCCAAAACAGCGCGTGGCCCAACGGCGTTTCTGACTGTGCAAGAAGGGTGTGACAAGTTTTGCGCCTTTTGTGTGGTGCCGTATACGCGCGGTGTTGAAGTCAGTCGCCCAGTGGATCGGGTGCTTGCCGAAGCGCAAAATCTGGTCGAGCGGGGAGTGCGTGAAATCACGCTGCTGGGCCAGAACGTTAACGCCTACCACGGGGCTGGACCTGATAGTGACTGGACGTTGGCGCAATTGATCTGGGGGCTGGAAAAAGTTGATGGGCTCGAGCGTATTCGCTTTACCACGTCGCACCCCAACGACATGTCTGACGACCTGATTGCTGCGCACGGAGACTGTGCCAAACTGATGCCATACCTGCATTTGCCTGTGCAATCCGGGTCAGACAAGATTCTGAAGCGTATGAACCGGTCGCATACCGCCGAAAGTTATTTGAAAGTGATCGAACGTATCCGCGCCGCGCGGCCTGATATTCTGCTGTCCGGCGATTTTATCGTCGGATTTCCAGAAGAGACTGAAGAGGATTTTCAGGCCACACTCGATCTGATTGAAGAGGTCCGCTATGGCACCGCGTATTCATTTAAATACTCGACACGCCCCGGCACTCCGGCTGCTGAACGGGCCCAGATCGACCCGGATGTCGCATCCGAGCGGCTACAACGTTTGCAGGCCCTGTTAACCCAGCAACAACATCAGATTCAGGACGAAATGATTGGCCGTGATGTAAGTGTTTTGATCGAACGAACCGGTCGGTTGCCGGGGCAGATGGTCGGCAAGTCGGAATACCTGCATTCAGTGCATATACAGGATGCAGAAGCGCAGATTGGCGACATCAAGCAGGTCAGAATCATCTCTTCAAGTACCAACTCACTGGCAGGACAAATTATTTCCTAAAGCAAACCCGGCTTAGCCTCGAAAGAAAAAGCGGCTCAATCGGGGTGAATTCGTGAACAATTATACCAACTTTTAGTAAGTGTTGCTGTAACTGATACAATATGTGGTGGTTTTTACTTCACTTTTATCTATTATTTTTCTACGCTGACACCCATCGCTGATAGGGATTACCGCTGAGTACTGGCATCTGCTGCTGTAATCAGAGGAACTAGGGGAAGGAAATACGGGGTGTTTGATTTTAGACTAAAAAATGCGTTGGCAATTTTGGCGGCTTGCGCAATGGCGGTTTCTGCTGTCTTGGTTGCGCCGCAGCAAGCTAGCGCTCAAACGGAAGAGGCCACAGTTGTTGGTGAGAGTTATGTTCCAACCATCTGGGTCGATCCGGACGGGTGCGAACATTGGGTGATGGATGACGGGGCAGAAGGCTATATGACGCCCCATGTCAGCCGTCAGGGAATTCCGGTTTGTCGCCGTGGTAATCTCTGCGGCGTGATGGATACCGACCAATTTTTCGCTACAGATAGATATTCGATAAATTCTGCTGGCAAACAGCGTCTCAGCGAATTTTTCAGAACTGCCAATGCGAGCGGCTATATCATAACCGGTCACACGGACAGTCGCGCGTCTGACGCCTATAACATGCGCCTGTCTGAGAACCGGGCAAATGCTGTTGCCAGGATCGGCAGAAGCACAGGCGCCAAAGTCGTAGAGGTACGCGGGTACGGTGAACGCCAGCCACGTGCCAGCAACGATACGGCGGAAGGCATGGCCGAAAATCGTCGCGTTGAAATCATCTGCGTAAACTGAGGGGCACACAATGAAAATCTTTAAAAGTATTCTCATTCTTGCGACAGTTGGCGGATTGGCCGCGTGCGAGAAAACAGACAAAACATATGATGGCTGGATCGACAGAAAAGATCTGAGCCAGCTTAAGGCTGGAATTTGGGTTGATCCAACGGGCTGTGATCACTGGATCATTGACGACGGCCTCGAAGGCTATCTGTCGGCGAGACTGGATGACAACGGTAAACCAGTTTGTTCGGGTGTTGCGCCCCCCAATACAGCCACTGGACCGTTCAAAGAAGGTTCCGGCGTACCGGATACCATCTGATTGTTGTCCCATTTGACAAAAAAAAGGCCGCCCGCAACGCGAGGCGGCCTTTTTTGTGTAGAATTTGTAAAAATTGCTCTGAGCCGCTTGCGCGTGGTGCCTGAACTTGGCAGGCTTAAATCAGGCTTCCAAAACAGGAGAACGGATTGGCTCTAGGCGCCCTGACCCCACCGCAAGACCCCGCTGCATCCACTGAGATGTTGATTGAATTTCCAGACAATCGTTTGTTGATCGATCTGTGCGGAGAGCATGACAAAAATCTCGCAACAATAGAACAAAAGCTGAGCGTGCAGATCAACAGGCGCGGCAATCAGTTATGGATTCTAGGAGATGAGGGCGCTCAAAATCGCGCCGCCGAAGTGCTAGGCGCATTGTATGCACGGTTAGAAGCAGGGCGAAGTGTCGAACCCGGTGACATGGACCGCGAATTGCGCATGGGCGTAGCTCGGTCAGGCGACCAGCTCGAGATGTTTCGCGGCGGCAAAGTCGAAATCAAAACCCGCAAGAAATTGGTAGAGCCGCGTACCGATGCGCAAAAAGCTTATGTGCAGTCATTGTTCGCCAATGAAATGGCTTTTGGTATTGGACCAGCAGGCACCGGTAAAACCTATCTGGCCGTGGCAGTCGGCGTGTCGATGTTCCTGAATGGCCAGGTGGACAAGATTATCCTGTCGCGCCCTGCTATTGAGGCAGGGGAAAGGCTTGGCTTTCTGCCTGGAGACATGAAAGAGAAAATTGATCCTTATATGCAGCCTCTGTATGATGCGCTGGATGATTTTCTTCCGAGCAAACAGCTGGCTAAGCTGTTCGAGGAAAAAAGCATCGAAATCGCCCCGCTGGCGTTCATGCGAGGGCGTACTTTGTCCAATGCATTTGTGGTTCTGGACGAGGCGCAGAATGCCAGCACCATGCAGATGAAAATGTTCCTCACCCGGTTGGGCGAAGGGTCGCGCATGGTCATTACCGGCGACCGAACGCAGGTCGATCTGCCACGCGGCATGCCGTCCGGCTTGGCAGATGCAGAACGCTTGCTGAATTCTGTACCCAAAATCAGTTTTAATTACTTCACATCCAAAGATGTCGTGCGCCACCCCCTTGTTGCTGCCATCATCGAGGCCTATGAGGCGGACAACTGATTTTTCATGAATATCCATGAGGTGCGGGGGACGGCCTCCGCCTGAAAATGCAAATTGACCTGACCATCGACGACAGCAAATGGACAGCCCTGAATCTGCAAGACCTCGCAGATGTTGCGGCAGCAGAGAGCCTTGCGCATCTTGGCATTGATGGGGCCGATTGTGACATCAGTCTGCTGGCCTGCAGTGATGCCCGCATTGCTGATCTTAACAATGATTTTCGCAACAAACCGGGTGCAACAAATGTCCTGAGTTGGCCGGCCGATGATCTGGCCTCAGAGACTCCTGGTGGCAGCCCAACGCCCCCAGAGCCTGACATGGTGGGAGAAATATCGCTGGGGGACATCGCCATTGCCTTTGAAACCTGCCAGCGCGAAGCCGCAGAGGCGGGCAAGCCGATAGCCGATCACGTCACTCATCTGATCGTACACGGGGTGTTACACCTTTTGGGCTATGACCATATCCGTGACCCTGATGCCACTTTGATGGAACGACTTGAGGGTGAGATACTTGGCAATCTGGGTCTGGATGACCCATATAGAGATATGGACGGGGCGTAGCTCCGAAATTTGGATAGGAAAAATGGGCGATACAGACGGCAGTTCTAACGCAGCGCAACGCGCGCTGTCTCAGGACGACAACCATAAAAGAACGGGGTTCTTCAGCCGCATTGTTGAAGCGCTGAGCCCTGCGGACGAACCTGACAAAGGCCAGACGAACGGACACGCTGCGTCATCTGTCACGCCACATGGCATCCTTAATCTGCGCCGGATGCGCGTCGAAGACGTTGCCATCCCCAAGGCCGATCTTGTGGCCGTACCAAACACCGTTAACAAAGACGAATTGGTAGCTGTATTTCGCGACAGCGGACTAAGCCGGATTCCGGTCTATGAGGGTACGCTAGACACCCCACTGGGATTTGTTCACCTCAAGGACTTTGCACTGAACTACGGTTTCAACGGCAAAACGGCTGATCTGGACCTGTCCCCCATGCTGCGTCCTTTGTTGTTCGTTCCGCCTTCCATGCAGATTGGTGTGCTGCTAACCAAAATGCAGACCGAACGTCGTCATATTGCATTGGTCATTGACGAATATGGGGGTGTTGATGGTCTGGTGACCATCGAGGATTTGATCGAACAGGTTTTGGGCGAAATCGAGGACGAGCATGATACCGACGAAGACCAGCCTTGGGTCATGGAAAAGCCGGGCTGCTATGTGGCTCTTGCCAAAACGCCGCTTGATGAATTCGAAGTTGAAATTGGTCAGTCGCTGACTGCACACGAAAATATCGACGAAGAAGAGATTGATACGCTGGGCGGTCTGGTTAGCCTGCTTTCCGGTCGGGTACCGGCGCGCGGCGAGGTTGTCGTACATCCTGACGGTACTGAGTTTGAAATTATGGACGCCGATCCGCGACGCATTACGCGGCTGCGGGTTCGCCTGTCGGATACTGTTGAGTGACGTCACTGGCTCGCTGGTCGTTGCGGCGGCGCCTGGTATTGGTCTTGTTGATCGGCGCTCTTGCCGCTCTTGGACTTGCGCCCGTTGGCTGGTGGCCTGTTACGATGGTGGCTTTCGTCGCCATACCTGTAGTATTTCTGAGCGCAAAATCTCCAGGTGAGGCTGCTCTTATCGGCTGGGTATTGGGATTCGGTTGGTTCTTGCCTGCGCTGGTTTGGATCGTCGAGCCGTTTCTGGTTGATATCGCACGCCATGGCTGGATGGCCCCGTTTGTTTTAGTACTGTTTTCCGGTGGCATGTCGTTGTTTTTGGGGGCTGCATTCTGGGGTGCCTTTCGTCTTGGCCGCACCTCGCTGGCCCGGATAATTGCCCTGATACTAACGTTGTCATTGGCTGAATTTGCCCGAGCTTATGTGTTAACTGGTTTTCCTTGGGCCGCCGTGGCGCAAATCTGGGTGAATACAAATGCCGCCCTACTGCTGGCGTGGACGGGTCCTCATGGCCTGGCGCTGTTAACTGTAGCGGCCCCTTTCGGGGCAGGTTATGTTTTGGCAACTACCAAGCACACGCTGCCCCGGGTTTTAGCAATTCTGCCAATTGTCGTGATCTGTGGCAGCGTTCTGTTCATTGATTATGTGGCCAAAGGCCAAGACAGTCCGGTCACCGATGCCACCATTCGCATGATCCAACCCAATGCGCCGCAGCATCAGAAATGGGATCCAGACTTTATCCCCGTATTTTTCCGCCGTAGTATCGACTATACGGCGGCTGCACCGCAGCCGGGCCAGCCGCAACCGGATCTTATTGTCTGGCCAGAAACGTCAATTCCAATGTATTTTCACGCCGCCGACCCGGCCTTTGATGTCATCGTGGACGCGGCGCATGGAACGCCCGTGGTGGCCGGTATTCAGCGTTTCGTTGGCGAGCGCCTTTATAATACGCTGGTCTACCTGGATGGCGACGGCGAAGTCACTGCGACTTATGACAAGCATCATCTGGTACCTTTCGGCGAATATATCCCGTTGGGCGATATAGCATCACGGTTTGGCTGGCATGGGCTGGCATCAGGTGAAGGGGATGGCTTTAGCGCCGGGCCTGGTCCGCGGGTGATTTCACTTGGGCCACTTGGCAAAGCGCTGCCACTAATTTGTTACGAGGCGGTATTTCCTCAGAATGTTGGTGGCACGTCAGAGCGGCCCGATTTCCTGTTGTTGATCACCAATGACGCGTGGTTTGGCAACTATTCAGGCCCTTATCAGCATCTGGCGCAGGCCCAGATGCGGGCCATTGAACAAGGTCTGCCGATGATCCGGGTAGCCAATACCGGCATTTCGGCAATGATCGATCCGTTGGGCCGTATCACCAGTTCGCTGCCATTGGGCGAAGCAGGATATATTGATGCGCGACTGCCCGCGCCGTTGCCCCCGACGCTCTATTCCAAAACCGGTGATTTGCCGCTTTTTCTGCTACTTTTGGTAGCGGCGTTGAGTCTTGTTGGTTTGCAACACCGACACGAAACTCACACTTAGGAATTGACGATTGCGGCTGGTCCGCGTAACCCGTGTTGACCCTGCTACAACGGCTTCCTGGCGTGGCGGGAAAACTCAAATGGAGCACTTCATGACCAGACAGAATTATATTTTTACTTCGGAATCCGTTTCCGAGGGCCACCCGGATAAGGTTTGTGATCGTATTTCCGACGCAGTTCTTGATGCTTTCCTAAGCGAAGAGCCCGAAGCGCGGGTGGCGGCGGAAACATTTGCCACCACCAATCGCGTGGTTATTGGTGGTGAGGTCGGACTATCGGATCAGGACAAGCTGCATGAATATATGGGCCGGATCGAAGAGATCACGCGCGCTTGTATCAAAGACATTGGTTATGAACAGGAAAAATTTCACTATGCAACATGCGAAATAACCAACCTGCTGCATGAGCAATCGGCTCATATCGCGCAAGGTGTGGATGCGGCAGGCAACAAGGACGAAGGCGCCGGCGACCAGGGCATTATGTTCGGTTACGCCACAACCGAAACACCTGAACTTATGCCTGCTCCGATCCAGTATTCGCATGCCATGCTGCGGCGTTTGGCCGAAGTGCGTAAAGACGGCACCGAGCCCGCCTTAGGCCCTGACGCCAAATCGCAATTGTCGGTAGTTTATCGCGATGGCAAACCGGTTGGCGTTAGCTCGGTAGTGCTGTCGACGCAGCATTTGATCGAAGAGCTGACGTCGGACGATATCCGGGCGATTGCTGAACCTTATGTTGTAGAAGTTCTGCCCGAGGGCTGGATTTCTGCCGAAACTGAATGGCATGTGAACCCAACCGGCAAATTTGTCATTGGTGGGCCGGATGGTGATGCGGGCCTGACCGGGCGTAAGATCATTGTGGACACTTATGGTGGCGCAGCGCCCCATGGCGGCGGTGCGTTTTCGGGCAAAGATCCGACCAAAGTGGACCGCTCAGCGGCCTATGCAGCGCGTTATGTGGCCAAAAACATCGTGGCGTCAGGCATGGCGGACCGCTGCACGTTGCAGCTGAGCTATGCCATTGGCGTGTCAAAGCCTTTGTCGATCTATGTCGATACGCACGGCACAGGTCAGGTGCCGGATGATGAGATCGAAAGGGCCATTGGTCAGGTGATCGACCTGACCCCACGCGGTATTCGTAAACATTTGCAGTTGAACCGCCCGATCTATCAACGCACCGCAGCCTACGGTCATTTTGGCCGTACCCCCGAAGCAGATGGTGGGTTTAGTTGGGAAAAAACCGACCTGATCGAGGCGCTGAAAAGAGCGGTCTGAATTCGAAGAGGCGTAGGGAGCGTGGGTTTTCACCCACCCTACGCCTTTGCCTGAATCGCGCGCCATATTGTCCTTCACCTCTGTGTCCGCCTTGCAATCATTGGGCCAGACCGCTAGCACGGCTTGAACTTGTATGGGGACCGTCATGGACGATCTGAAAGCCAAATATCTGGGTCAAATAGCCGATGCGGCGGATGAATCCGCTCTTGAGACCATCCGCGTCACTGCCGTTGGTAAAAAGGGCGAAGTTGCGCTGAAAATGCGTGAACTGGGCAAGATGACACCAGAAGAGCGCCAGGTTGCCGGACCAGCGCTAAATGCTCTGAAAGACGAGATCAACAGCGCCATTGTTGCCAAACGCGCCGGTCTGGCGGATGCAGCACTTGACGAACGGTTGCGCACTGAGTGGCTGGACGTGACACTGCCTGCGCGCCAACGCGGGCACGGGCAGGGCACGATGCATCCGGTGTCGCAAGTCACCGAAGAGCTGACTGCTATCTTTGCTGAAATGGGTTTTGCTGTTGCCGAAGGTCCGCGCATAGACACCGATTGGTATAATTTCGACGCTTTGAACATCCCCAGCCACCACCCGGCCCGCGCTGAGATGGATACGTTTTATATGTCCCGCGCGGATGGCGATAACCGCGCACCCAACGTGTTGCGTACGCATACGTCGCCCGTGCAAATCCGCACGATGGAGGCCAAGGGCGCGCCGCTGCGTATTATCTGCCCCGGTGGTGTGTACCGAGCGGACTATGACCAGACGCACACGCCGATGTTCCATCAGGTCGAAGGTCTGGCGCTGGACCGCGATATTTCGATGGCGAACCTGAAATGGACGCTTGAGGAATTTTTCTCGGCGTTCTTTGAGATTGATGTGAAAACCCGCTTTCGCGCCTCGCATTTCCCGTTCACCGAACCCTCGGCCGAAGTTGATATTCAGTGTAGCTGGGTCGATGGTCAGTTACGCATTGGCGAAGGCGACGGCTGGATGGAGGTTCTGGGGTCTGGCATGGTGCATCCATCGGTGATTGCCGCGGGTGGGATTGATCCCGAAGAATGGCAGGGCTTTGCCTTTGGCATGGGGATCGACCGGATTGCGATGCTGAAATACGGGATACCGGATTTGCGCGCGTTCTTTGATTCGGACCTGCGCTGGTTGCGGCATTATGGGTTTGCTTCGCTGGATATGCCGAATTTGCACGGTGGGTTGTCGAGATAGAGTAGGGTGGGTGTAACCCACGCTATCTAGAGGAATGGTGGGTTTTCACCCACCCTACGGGACGGTACAAAGATATGAAATTTACACTCTCTTGGCTAAAAGACCACCTCGACACGACTGCAACTGTCGATGAGATCACCTATGCGCTCACCGATCTGGGGCTTGAGGTCGAAGAGGTTATCAACCCCGCCAACCGGCTTAGCGAATTCACCCTTGGCTATGTGACCCATGCGGAAAAGCACCCGGATGCGGATCGGCTTCGGGTGTGCAAGGTCGCCACCAACGAGGGCGAGTTGCAGATCATTTGCGGCGCGCCAAACGCGCGCGAAGGCATCACCGTGGTGGTCGCCAAACCCGGCGATTATGTGCCCGGAATAGATACCACCATCGGCGTTGGCAAAATCCGCGGTAT